>JALTZQ010000218.1:14232-36345 GCA_027046105.1 Pyrodictiaceae archaeon | reverse complement strand
CGCGGGCGTCGAGGGCTGGGCCGTGGTGCCGGTGGGGCTCGGGCTCTCGGTGCTCATGGCCTTGCTCCTCGCGCTGGCCGTCGGCGGGATAGCGTTAAGGCTCCGCGGCGCGTACTTCGCCATAGCCACCATAGGCGTCAACGAGGGGCTGCGGTACCTCATCGAGGGCGCGGGCATCTGGGGCGGCAGTCTCGGCATAATCTTCGCCCGCGAGCTGCGCGAAGCGCTGGGCCGCGAGGCGGCCGTGTACCTCATGACGTTCTTGGCCGACGTACTGCTGATACTCGTAGGGGTCATGGCGGTCCTAGTCACGGCCTTGATGCTGTCGAGCCGTGTTGGCTACGCCCTCCAGGCGATAAGGGAGGACGAGGACGCCGCCCGCGCCCTGGGAATTAACGTCACTAAGTACAAGCTGATAGCCTTCTCAGCCAGCGCCGTGGTGGGCAGCCTGCTGGGGGCGACCTACTGGGCCCTCAAGTCCGGCTACGTGGAGCCGGACCACGTGTTCAACATACGCTACACAGTCGAGGCCATAGTCATAGTCATGCTGGGCGGCGCGGGCACCATGCTAGGGCCCCTCGTCGGGGGCCTCGCCTACGGGGCCCTCAGCTACTCGCTCTCAACCGTCATGCCGGGGCTGCAGCTGCTCGCGCTGGCACCCACGCTACTGGCGGTGGTGGTCGCGATGCCCGAGGGCGTGGTCGGCACCCTGAGGAAGAGGATTAGGAACCCCGTGCTCAGAGAGCTCGTGGGCTGAGGGGTGGTCCATGGGGGCGCCGCTCCTAAGGCTCGTGAACGTGACCAAGAGGTTCGGCGGCATAGTGGCCGTTGACCGCGTATCGCTCGACATAGGCAGGGCGGAGCTCGTGGGCATCGTAGGCCCCAACGGCGCCGGCAAGACCACGCTGTTCAACCTCATCAACGGCGTCTACAAGCCCGACGAGGGCAGGATATACTTCGACGGCGTGGACGTGACCGACATACCGCCCTACGCGAGGGCGAGGATGGGCATCGCCCGCACCTTCCAGATCCCGCGGCCGTGGGGCGCGCTGACCGTCAGAGAAAACGTGGCGATAGGCGCCATGTTCGGCCGCGGAGGTAGGGGCTTCATGGCCTCGGAGGCCCTCAGCGAGGCCGACGAGATACTGCGCCTGGTGGGCCTCTACCATAAGCGCTTCGAGCCGGCCCACAAGCTCACCGTGCCGGAGAAGAAGCTGCTGGAGCTGGCGCGCGCGCTGGCGATGAAGCCCAAGCTGCTGCTGCTCGACGAGGTCGTGGCGGGGCTCAGCCCGGCCGAGGTCGACCGCGTCATCGGCGTCGTGAAGACCGTGAGGGACGAGCTCGGCATATCGGTCGTGGCCCTCGTGGAGCACGTTATGAGGGCGGTCGTGTCGTTCGCGGAGAGGCTCGTGGTCATGGACCGCGGCCGCGTCGTGCTCGACGGTCCCCTGGAGGAGGTCGTGCGGAGCCCGAAGCTCGCCGAGATCTACCTGGGCGAGGAGGGCGCCAGGCTCCTGAGGGTCCTGGCGAGGTGAGCCGCGTGCCGCGCATCCTCGTGGTCCGGGACCTCGAGTCGGGCTACGGGGAGATGCGGGTGCTGTGGGGCGTAAGCATGGAGGTCGAGCGCGGCAGCATAAGCGTCGTGCTCGGCCCCAACGGGGCCGGCAAGACGACCCTGATGAAGACTCTGATGGGCATCGTCCGCCCGTGGAGGGGGCGGGTGATATTCGACGGCAGGGACGTCACGTACGCGCCGCCCCACGTCAAGGTCAGGCTGGGCATGACCCTCGTGCCGGAGGGCAGGAGGCTCTTCCCCGACCTAACGGTCGAGGAGAACCTAGTCCTCGGCGCCTACGTCCACGGCTGCAGGCTGGAGAAGGTTAGGGACATGCTCGACGTCGTCTACAGCCTCTTCCCGGTGCTCAGGGAGCGCAGGAGGCAGAAGGCCGGGACGCTCAGCGGCGGCCAGCAGCAGATGCTGGCTATAGCCCGCGCCCTCATGGCGAGGCCGAGACTCCTGCTCCTCGACGAGCCCAGCCAGGGGATAGCGCCGAAGCTCGCGATGGACATATTCATGGCGCTGAAGGAGCTCCGCGACAGCCACGGAGTGACAGTGCTGCTCGTGGAGCAGAACGTCGCGGCCGCGCTGAAGGTGGCTGACTACGTGTACGTGATGGAGATGGGCCGGGTGGTGAAGTCCGGCGAGCCGGGCCAGGTCCTCAGGGACGAGTCGTTCCGGAGGGCGTACCTCGGGTTCTAGGTCTAAGAGTAGTCAGCAAAAGTCAACAGCGTGAGCGCGAGTGGCGCCGCGGCCGGGATTTGAACCCGGGTCACGGGCTTGACAGGCCCGCATACTGGTCCGGGCTATACTACCGCGGCACCCGTTGGGCGGCTTGTTTTTAGGAAGGTTTATAAGGTTTTCCTTGAGGTTGTTGTTCATTTTCCCATGGTAATTAGGTGAGAAAAAAGGAGGTGACTGTTATCATAACGTGTTTTTGTTACTGTTGTTCTTCACTGGTTTTGCCTATGTAGCCCATTCGTTTTAGAGCGTAGTATATTGTTGATGCGGGGCGGTTAAGCTTCTTGGCTATGCTGTATATGCTTTCACCTTGCTGGTATAGTTGTTTGATTTGTTCAAGTTCTTCTGGGGTTAGTCGTCCTCTCGCTTTGTAGGGTTTTCTTCTCAATTGTACACCCTTTTTAGCCAATAGCCTATATATTGTTGACATAGATAAACCTAGTTCTTCTGCTATTTCTTTCACGGTTCTACCTTCTTTGTACATCTCTGCGACTTTTTGAGCTATGACTTCTTCGGGGTCCACCATACGTGTTCCACCTGGTCTCGGTTGTAGGAGCGGTGCCCAGGAGCTTAGTTGGTGTGGCACTGGTTGTTAGGTTTTACGTTTCCAGACAATACCCCGTCTTGTAGAAGTGAATTCGACTTTTCCATCCTCTGCTAGCCAGGCGAGTGCAGAGGCTATTGTCGTACGGTTCAACAATAGCTGTCTCGGCGTAAGCTCTGTTCGTGTGAGGGTTTCGGTGACATAGACGACGATTTCATCCATGGTTTTCTCGCCAGCATTTAAGGCTTCCAATACTTTTTCAATAACTCGCTTTGCGGCATTTATATTTGCCTCCACGAGTTCGAGTGCTCGGTTTCCTCTTACGATTGGGCCGTGGCCAGGAATTATTGTATAGCCTTGCTTTGCGTAGTCTCTTAGTATTGTTTCGAGGTTTTCGACGTACTTGCGTAGGTCTGTAGCGAACGGTACGCCGTAAGTTTCGAGAACACGTTCACCGAACAATGCGTCACCGGCTACAACGACGCTATTTTCATCGTCAATAAATATTGCATGGCCTGGACTATGGCCTCCTATCATTTTCGCTGTAAAGCCGGGTACTGGGCCGTTTGTGAACCAGTAGTTAACTCTCACTATTATGGGCTTGTGTAGTGGTATTGTTGATGGTACCTTCGAGCCATATACTAATACTTGTCTTAAAGAAGTATTCTCTATGGCTGGCAAACAGTGGCGTGAAGCATAGACTGGTCCAAACCCTTGCTCGACTAGATCTGGTAGAACCTCTATATGGTCGCCATGCCCATGTGTGATTAGTATCGGGCCTGGCTGTGTGTTTAGCCTTTCAATCATGCTCATTATGGCTTCTACTCGGTCATCTCCACTGCCAGGATCGACTACTACAGCTCTACCACCTATGTCCAGTAACTTTATGGTTGTATTTGGGCTTCCAGGTAGTACGTATATGTTTCTAGAGACCTTTCTTAGCTCCAAGTCTCTTCTCCACCAAGATGCTGCTATGGGTGGGGATGCGAAAGTGGGCTTCGGTACTTATACCCTAGCTTGCGTATACTTATTGAATAGGGTGTTGCTTAATGGCTAAGGCTAGACTATCATATCCCGATGCCAAGTCATTCTATGCCATAGTCGAGACATTGTCAAAGATTGTTGACGAGGTTTCTATGACCATAACCCAGGAGGGTGTTAAGGCTATTGCACTTGATCCTGCACATGTAGCTTTAATTGAAATGGAGCTCCCGCCTGAATCATTTGTTGAGTTTGAGGTTGAAGATGAAGTAAAACTTGGATTTAACGTTGCAAACACGGCTAAGCTCCTTAAGCGTGGGAAGAAGGGTGACAAACTGGAGGTTGAGATAGAGCATGATAGTGTAACATGGTCCATTGTCGGTGCAGCCATTAAGAAATATCGTGTGCTTAACCTGGATGTACCAGAGCCCGAGGTTCCAGAGGCTCAACTTGATTTTAATGTGAAGATATCATTAATAGTTGATCCATTCAAGAATGCCCTAAGGGATGCAGAATCTGTTGGTGAAACTGTTGAGTTAGAAGCTCCTGATGATACAGTATTCATCGTCCGTGGTGCTGGAGCGGCTGTGGCAGAGACCAAGATTAAGAGTGATAGTCCGGCTGTTGTTGAATACATAGTTAAGGAGGCAAGTAAATCATCGTATAGTATAGATTACCTCAAACACGTACTTGGCTTAACTAAAGTCGCTGATACAATAACGATAGAGTTTTCTACAGATATGCCTCTTAGGCTACAGTTTCGTCTACCTGCTGGAGGACGCGTTGTCTATTTATTGGCACCCAAGGCTTGAATCGTTCCTCTGGGCTATGAAGAATAGACACCGGCTCAACCGATACTGTAATGGATGTGGAGGGCCAGGACAGCTGAGCCAGTAACCTCCAGTAACCTATTAACTCTCCTATCTAGACGAACCCTACGTGGTGTCACTGGGTAAATGTGGAATGGTCACCGGTCAGTTGACCCGCATGGTTTGGGGATGAAGAGGCCGGACCCACCCGAAAAGCCTAGTGAAACACGGTCTTCGTCTAACATGTGGCGTAGGGGTTACAATTTACTTGTGATCACTACTGCTGTCATCGGCCTAGTTTGGGGCTTAACTAGCCCAATGATAGCTAGTGAAGCGCTTACTCCTCTACAACCCATTGCTAAGTTATTGAGACAAGACCCTTTTGCCGCAGCGATACTGATCTATGCAAATAACTTGCGTGTTGCCCTTATGCTCGTAACACCATTTCTTGGCTTGATCCTCTTAGCTTACAACATGGCTATTGTGGGTTCAGTGCTTGCATTAAATCCTATATACATTGTCTTCATCCTTCCACATGGAATTGTTGAGCTACCAACTATATTCTATGCATGTATGTTAGGCGGAAAAGTTGTTGAGGGACTGATCACGAAGAGGCTTTGGCTGTCCTTAGAAACAGCCCTATGGCAATGGCTTAAACTAGTTCCTACCCTACTCCTTATAGCAGCATTCATAGAGGTCTATCTCACACCACTTATAGCTGAAAGTATTGTGAATAAATGGTGAACACTATAGTAGTTCCCTAAAGCATTTACCAACTATCCGGCGTAGCTTCCTAGAAAGTAAACTCCTTCTCCTCTTATCGCTTTCATTTAAATAGAGTGATGGTAGGCCTTCGCCGAAACCCTTCACGTAATCTACAAGAAGCATTAATAGGGGTTTTAGTAGTAACTTATTACGCGTACTTTCAAGCTCCCTTCTAACACAAGTATTGTTGAATAGCTCTGATAACACTAATTGATTCCTTAGTATAAATTCAGCATAGTCTTCATCGATTAGTGAAGAGTTAATGCCTAAACTACGCAGTGCATCCAGGACTCTTGTAGTCTCCATTTCACGCATGTAGCTACTTTGACTCCTTTTTAAACCTCTCCCGACTAACTGTCCTTCAACCTTTCCGTTGATTAGTACACTATTTTTACCACTATAGTCTATAGGCATATCGTCAATGACCATGCCACAAGTCCTACAAACAAGGAATCTACTCTTTGTGTCAAGCTGTAATCTTTGCGAACCACAATAGGGACATTGTTCCGTAATAGTTACTACAGATACTACCATGGTATTGACCCCTGAACACTTAGCACTGTCTTGTTAGCATGTTCTAATAACCCATTATTGAAGATGAATGAACCCGGATTCTATGGCGTCTGTGAGACTTTGCCGATAGTTTTTGCATGAATAGATTACTAGTGTACGTAGCGCAACGGTATTAATTCCCGCATGGTGTGTGGTAGTGTGGAGGGATGTGTATGGGGTATCAAGAATACGGCATTGGTGCTACAGCAGTTGGAGTAAGGGGCAAGAACTATGTTGTTCTGGCTGCTGAAAAGAGAGTGAGTTATGGCGGTTTCATAGTGAGTAGAGTTGGTAAAAAAGTCTACAAAATCACTGATAGACTTGGCTTGGCTTTCGCTGGCCTCTTTGCGGATATGCAGGTTTTAAGTAGAATAATGGCAGCAGAGCTGGAGTACCAAAGACTATTAACGGGTAGACCATTATCGATACGAGCATCAGCTAGGCTACTTGCTGCGATACTATATTCACATAAATATTTCCCATTTATCTCAGAGGTCCTTGTTGGTGGCATTGAGACGGATGGTACAACAAGGCTTTATGTAATGGATCCACTAGGCTCATTAATTGAAGATGATTATGCAGCAATAGGCTCAGGCGCACAAATAGCAATAGGGATACTAGAACAAGGATACCGTGGAGACATGAATGTTGACGAGGCACGTGAATTAGCTACACGTGCCGTAAAGGCAGCAATAGAGCGTGACGCTATATCTGGTGACGGTATTGATATCCTCATACTCAAACATACTAATGGTAAAGTTGAAGCATTTGAGGAGACAAAGAATCTTGCATAACCAGCTGCTTGATATAGAAAAGTTAATAAGACTGCAAGTGGAAATAGCAGTTAAAAATGTCTATAGTCATGACCTTATTGATGTAGGAAAGCTGAAGTGGGTTGCGGGATTTGATGTAGCCTATTCAAAAAAGTATGGTTCTGTAGCTGTTGTAACCCTTTTGGAATATCCTTCAATGAGGCTTATAGAATATGGTATAGGATTAGGTGAACCACCAATAAGCTATATCCCAGGTCTACTAGCTTTCCGTGAAGCACCATCGTTATATACTGCTTTCCAACAATTGAAGACAAAACCTCAACTATTAGTTGTGGATGGCCATGGTATAGCTCATCCAAGATTTGCGGGTATAGCGACTCATATCGGTATGGCCCTTAAGATTCCGAGTATAGGTGTTGCAAAAAAGAAACTAATAGGCCACATGGTTGAGAAGGATGGCCGAAAACTGCTGGTATATCGTGGCAAAATAGTTGGTGAAATACTGAGTGTTGGCAGGAGGAGACTATACATTAGTCCTGGTTACGGTATAACGCTTGAAACAGCTACAATACTGGTACGATCCATGCTAAAAGGTCATAGTTTACCTGAACCAACCTATCAAGCTGATAAGATTTCAAAAGCAATAGTTAGATATCTTGATAGAGGAATTGTAACGCCGAGGCAAGTGATAGAGAAGAGGATAACACTCATTCATAACTTAACTACGACTAGGGATAGGATGTAATGATAATGTTAAGAGTAGAGGGTGTATCCAGGTGTTTGATAGGAAAGAGCAAGAGCTACCATGGCTTGAGAGACATAGGGAGGCATTGGAGCGTGCTCAGGTTGTAAAGCTTTTCCGTGAAACAACTATACCGAGTATCAATGATATAATACGATACGTTGGTGAGCGCTACAAGAGAATAAGACCTCCAAAGGTTAAAGGAGATAAGCTAATGAGGAGAAAGATTTACGAGCTAAAAAGACTCGAACTAGTCTATAACATTGTGGTATCGAGGATAGATAGGCTATTGGCACTACCTCCTACAAGGAGAATGAATAAATTCCATAGAACCTTGATTGAGATGTTCGTCGGCGATGAATATGATGAGGCTCTAGCTAAGCTAAGAAGGATTCGGCGCATGGCAAGAGAATTTTGGCACCAGTATAGGTTACTGATACTTTCAGCAGAGAGTATTGATGAAGCAATTCGTTATCGTCGTGAGGGTAGTGGTAGGATATTGTCGCTAATTAAAAGGGCAAAAAAGCATATTGAGCTGTTAAAGAGAGTGCGAGAGGAAATAATTAAGACGCATGTGGTGGCAGAGGGTTTACCCATAGTTGTAGTGGCGGGTATACCAAGTGCAGGTAAGTCTACGCTGGTGCGAAGACTGTCCACAGCTGAACCGGAAATAGCAGAATACCCATTCACTACAAAGACCATCATAGTAGGTAAAGTAGTGTATAACGACGTAGTATTCTATGTTGTTGATACTCCAGGCATACTTGATAAACCGTTTGATAAGCTTAATCAAGTAGAAAGAAAAGCCTTGGCAGCATTATCATCATTACCTGATATCGTACTATACTTGTTCGATATCTCGCCAGGAAGTTATCGGTCGATAGAGGAACAACTAAACCTATACAGAAACATAGTTCTGCTAGTCAAGGAACATGGCACTCCTATAATACCAGTTGTAAACAAGATAGATAATCCTGATGTAAACATGCTAGAAAAACTAAGGAACACGATAAGTAATGTAATCTATATCTCAGCTCTCCATGGTCAAGGAATAAATATATTATTGGAGGAAATACGGAAATTCATAAAAGCCCGTGTCTAAAGCGATAAGCCCAACCCCTTAACCCTTAATACAAAGGGCTTATCCATATCGCCTTCGATAAGTTCTATGTCAACATCTTTGGTGAGCATCCTTACAACATCAATGTTGGTTGCGGCGTGTAGAGTCAGTTTAGCTCCACCAAGCATGCTAACACCGTTAGCAAGTGCAGCAAAGGGTATCAGCATGTCAGAGGCATGCCTATCAAGAGCCTTACCCGTTGCTAGATCCTCAAGAAGCTTCTTTGCTGCTTCCTCGCCAACAACTTCGGCACGTTTACCTTTTGCACCAATAGAATCACCGCCAAGAACAGAATTTTCCGTTAAAGCCCATACAACAATACCGCTTCCAGGCCCTAAATGTGGGTCACGATTAGCCTCATAATATTCAATATCAATGACCACGGGCACGCCTCTATGGGCATTAATTATAGCGTTCTTTGCAGCATTGGCTTGTCGTTCAGCAACGTGTGAAGGTAGACGTACACAATGTGATAGTCCCTCGATCCGCTTGATATTTCCTCTTTCAATAAGCTTAATACTCTCTAAATACCGGGGAGGTTTTGGCAATTTAAAAATTACAATACCTCCCCCTCTAGGATAGTGACCTCTTCTTTTCACGTACAGTTCGAAATCAATACCAAACTTCAATAATAATCGCCGTAAAACAAATCTTACATAGTCCACTGGTGGGCTCCAAGGAACATCAGTACCGCCCCTAATTATCATCTCTATAGGCTCGGGTGCAAAGATAGCAGCTGGTAGTACAGCTTGTAGTACAAGTGTAACACTACCAGCAGTACCTATGTCGAACTCAAAACGTCCACCACGTAACCTTTTAGGCTCAAACCGGAGGGTAGTTGATCCAAGTCTTAGACCTTCAACGCGTGCAGAGGATAGGGCAGCAACAGCCTTAACTGATATAATATGTTGGCGTTGTAGTCCAGGGTTTTTCCGTTTAGCACGAATGTTTATGATCTTAATTGGTTTCCCCAGTACAGCGGCTAATGCAAGACTTGTTCGCAGTATCTGTCCTCCGCCTTCACCCATACTTCCATCCACGATCAGTTCACGGCTCAAACATAGTCACCTTCAGCTATACGACGCAACCTCTCAACTCCATTTATCTGCTTAATATAGTCAGCTACTGGTGGTGGAACAAGCCTTTCCCATTCTCCGCCATTGAGCATTAATTCACGCACCCTTGTTGCATTATAACGTTCACGCTCAAAAAATGGTGGTGTGACAACACGTATACCGTAGTCACTAAATAAGCTTGTAACAAGTGGATTACGTGCAACGGCATAATCGAATCTAGGTAGAAGCATTACGAGATAACGCACCCATACAAAGTTCATTGCAATATCTTGGACAGGCACAATACGATATCTTGACTCGTCAATACCAAGCCATCGGAGGACCCGTTCAAGCATCTCTACACGCTCACCTGCAGTAAACGGGTTCTTGAGCGAATAACTATCCTGTGCCGAGCCCACAACCACTATAAGCTCATCGAAACGCTCAAGACTCCACTCAATAACTCTGACATGTCCCCAGTGAACTGGCTGAAACCTACCAACGTATATAGCACGTAAGGCCATTAGCTAGCACCCCCTATCTTTGTAATATTCTCCCGGGGACACAGGGCTGAAGCCAGGAATAGAAGAGGTAATCGCGAGTATAGCAGCAAGGGTAGCTAAGAAGATAGATGAACGCCTCAAGAAGTTAGAGAAGCAGATAGGCAAGATAAAAACACGCTACCCCTTGGCACACCCATTACAAGTTGCGAGATACCTAGAGCTATTTGATGGAAGCTATGAGGAAGTAGAAAAGTTCTTTACCACACAAGGGCATGAAGTCTATAAAACAATACGAGTTAATACACTTAAGATAAGCGTAGAAGAACTAGCAAAGAGGTTAATGGCTAAGGGACTAAAGTTAAGACCCTATGAACCAACACCTTATGGTCTCATAGTGGATTACACGCCAGTCTCGATAGGAGCATTACACGAGTACATGCAAGGCTACTATACTATCCAAGGTCCTGCATCGATGCTACCCGTTATTGCTCTAAGACCTGAGGAGAACGAGGATGGTATAGTCTTGGATTGTTGTGCAGGTGCAGGCGTAAAAACAACGCAAATCGCGCAACATGTGCCAATGAAGCCGATATTGGCGATCGACGTGAATAAGAGGAAGCTTCGTGCTCTAAAAAACAATTTAAGTCGAATGGGTGTACTAAATGTTGTAGCAGTAAACATCGATGCACGTAAACTCCCTAGTTCATGGCCACGGGACCTAGAACTACCTACACACATCCTTATAGATGCACCATGTAGTGGTGAGGGTTTATGGCCGTACCCACGTGGAAAATGGCCTAGAACTAGAAGAGACATTGTATCACGCGTCCATATCCAAGTGGAGCTACTTCTATCAATACTTAGACTTGCAATAGAGAATACAGTCATAGTGTACTCTACATGTAGTACTAGTGTTGAAGAAAATGAATATGTGGTTAATGAGGTACTAGACGTGGCGGGAGATGCAATAGTCCTCGAAGACCCAAGAATACCAGGCATATATGGAAAGACAGAGTACCTAGGACTGCAATTCAGTGGGGACGTGGCCAAGTGTAGAAGACTATTACCACATCTACACCACACAGAGGGCTTCACAATATGCAGACTCAGAATAATCAAGCCTGTAGCCAAGCGGTTAGTAAGCTGAAAGAGTACCTAGATTGTATTAGCGCTAAGCTAAAGCCTGGTGTAGAGCTTACATGCATGTACTCCGGTGAATGTATCGAAATTCTGGCCGCCTCAAAAAAGGCCATGCAAATTGCAAAAATAGTGAAGGACAAGCTTCATCTATTCACATACGGTGTACATGTGGCTAGATACTGCGACAATAGGATTATAGTAAACCTAGGCTTGCTAGGGATAATAGGAGGTTATTCCTCACACTATGTTCGAGTAACAGATCATGGCGAAAGATTATTCCTTTATGGTAGAGACATCTTTGAAGACTCAATTATCGAGATAAAAGTCTCTAAGGAATGTACTGGAAAACCAGTACTTGTTGTCAATACACGTGGCGAGCCTCTAGGGTGGGGAAGGTATAGGAGGCGGAAAGGAAGGATTATAATAGAGAACATAATCGACCTCGGCTGGTACCTACGTAGTGGGGTGTAGCGCCTCCATGCCTATATCGAAGGGCGATTTCGTTCTGGTTGAGTATGAAATCTACATAAAAGGTACTGAGGAATTAGTGGATACAACAAATGCAGAATTGGCAAAAAAGTACGGCGTCTTTGATCCGCATGAAAGATATGGGCCACGACTGATAATAGTCGGTGAAGGACGTTTCATTAAGGGGCTGGAAGAGGCCTTAGAAGGATTAGAGGAAGGCAACGAAAAAGAGATTGAAATTCCGCCAGAGAAAGCATTTGGGCAACGTGACCCCTCAAAGGTAAAAATAATGTCTAGAAATGTTTTCATACGCCATGGTATTAACCCAGAGCCGGGCAAAACAGTTGAAATAGATGGCCAATATGCCGTGATAAGGCAAGTTACGGGTGGACGAGTCGTAGTAGACTTTAATCACCCTTTGGCAGGTAAAACCCTATACGCCAGGATACGTGTGGTTAGGGTATTGAAGAGTGTCGAAGATAAGATAAAGCATCTCCTACTACGTAGAGCTAAACAACTAGGCGAAGACGAAATTAAAACAAACTATGACGAGGAGAAGAAACATGTCCTAATTGAGCTCCCTTCGAAAGCCCTCGAAATACCGGAGCTCCAGGTGGCAAAGAGGATAGTAGTACTTGAGACCGCAAAGTACCTCAGAGATAGAGTCGAAACCATGGATTTTGTTGAACATGTTAGCCTAGCCGAGACTATAAAAGAGGATAAGACAATAAGGCAAGAAAAGTAATGTGTGAATGCTGGACTCTAATCCTTTAAGATACCAGTCACGATAGCTAACCGTTCAGCCGCTTCACGTGTGAGCCCAGTCTCACCAAGTATAGTGTATCTCTCAGGACGTATCTTGTGAGCTAATAGTAAGGCCTCTATCACCTCCTCGCGGCTAAGGCCTATTTCGTCAGCTGTTGTGGGTAAACCTATCTTTCTAAGGGTTGTTCTAATTTTCTTCCAGCGGCCACCATGGAGATACATCATCATTATAGTACCTAGCCCAACAAGTTCGCCGTGGAGAGCCTTTCCAGGCGATATAATCTCGACAGCATGGGCGAATAGGTGCTCTGAACCACTTGCAGGCCTTGTAGAACCAGCAATACACATGGCAACACCACTGCTAATCAGTCCCTCAACAACTATTCTAACAGCTTCATGATTGCCAATCCTGATCAGGGGTGCATAGTTTATGACATGTCGTGCTGATAAAAGTGCAAGCTTTGCAGCGTATTCACCATAGTATTCGCCTTTAAGCTTATGGGCGAGCTTCCAGTCGCGAACAGCAGTTAGTTTTGCTATAAGATCCCCACTACCAGCCCTAAGTAGTCTTATTGGAGCTTTTGATATAATACTGATATCTGCTATAATTGCTGTAGGTGTTACTGTTCGGAAAGAGAATGGCTTATTAACTCCTTTCAGCGATGTGAATGGCGACGCAATGCCATCATGTGATGCACTAGTAGGTACACTAAGCATGGGCCGTCCAAGCTTATGTGCTACATATTTGGCTAAATCAATAGATTTACCACCGCCAAATCCTATTACAGCATGAGGTGCAAGGTCTCTAACTTCTTGAAAAAGGTTCTCGGCATAATCGATTGAGGCTTCTCTTGCAGTAAATAAGTGCATCTCAATATCGTTTTCTTCGAGAGACTCTTGCATAATACTACCGTATCTTGGCCATACGTTGGGGCCGGAGATAACCGCTATGGGGCTCGATGCTCCTAGCCTCATTAGTATCCTTGCGACCTCTCCTAGTACTGAATCACCAATGACAATGAATTGGGGCAGGTCAATCTCGTGCAGATTGCTTCTACTCATCCTCGTTCATCCCGAACTGCACTTTACGCCTCTACTTACAAGACACTAGCACACCACTAATACTAAATATAAAGGCTCCGAGGTAGCGTAAGGCGCGGGGCAAGAGACTTGTACGGTTCAGCAATAGTGCCCACGCGCTACAATTCACGATTATTAACCAGTGGTACAACAACAGTTGGGATAAAGCTAAGAGACTATGTTGTCCTTGCAGCAGATAAAAGGGCAACAGCCGGCTACTATGTAGCACACAAGAAGACAAGAAAAATAATCAAGATAACAGACTATATGGCGATGACAACAGCGGGCCTTGTAGCCGATGCCCAGGTACTTGCTGAGTGGTTACATGTTCAAGCAGAGCTTTATGAAAGACAAACAAAGATGCGGATGCCAATCAGGGCAGCAGCAACACTGTTATCAAACATACTCTTTTCATCCAGGTTATTCCCGTTTATAGTCCAATTACTACTAGGAGGCTATGACACTAGGCCACGCCTCTTCAATCTCGATTGGTTTGGTACATTAACAGAAGAAAAATACGTTGCAACGGGATCCGGTTCGCCGACAGCCATAGGAGTCATAGAGGATGGGTATAGAGAGGACCTTAGCCTTGACGAAGCCGTTGAGCTCGCAAAGAGAGCAGTCAAATCATCAATAAGGCGTGATGCCTTTACCGGTAATGGCATAAAAGTTGTAGTTATAGGTAAGGACTTTTACCGTGAATACGACTTCAATCTATAACATGGATTCCTTCGTGGTACACTCGTATAGTCTATACCTTATACTACGAGGGGTAAACTATATAAGCAATAATCGACGGAATCTTTTGCTATGGTGAAATAACCTCCCACGCATAATCCCTTCTCTCATTCATGATTGTGTCGCATAGCCAGACAAGGCGATAGTATTATGATAGTTATTGTTTCCATTGAGGGGTGTCCAAACAGACATGCATAAACGCAGCGAGGTCCGGAGCATAGTATTCACTATACTACAGCATATGCCACCCGAAGCACAGATTTCAAGAGTAGAGTTTGAGGGTCCCGAGATAGCTGTATATACTAGAAATCCTGCCATTATTGTCAAAAACCCCAGTGTAGTAAGGGAAATAGCAAAGAAGCTTAAAAAGAGAATAGTGATTAGGACAGACCCCTCTATAAGGAAGAGTAAGGAGGAAACCAAGGAGATAATACTTTCAACGGTACCCAAGGAGGCGAAAATTAAAGCAATCATGTTCGATGACGTACTTGGTGAGGTAATAGTCAAGGCAGAGAAGGTAGGCCTAGTCTATGGTAAGGGTCGCTCAATTTATAATAAGGTATTAGTTGAGACTGGTTGGAGGCTAAACGTTGTTAGAGCTGCACCAAGAGACTCAGTGACATTAAACAAGATAATAGACTACATGCTCTCACAAAGCATGTATCGTCTCTCATTTCTACGATCAGTTGGTGAAAGAATACATCGCGGTGTAATATTCGAGAACCGCTATGTTAGGATAACAGCACTAGGAGGATTCATGGAAGTAGGACGATCAGCAATACTCGTCGAAACACCAGAGAGCAGAGTTCTCCTCGACCTAGGCATAAACCCGGGTGGTGTAGGTTACACAAGGTTTCCACGAATAGATATTGATCAACTACGTCTAGACGAACTCGACGCAGTGGTAGTTACGCATGCACACTTAGATCATATGGGCTTAGTGCCATTCCTCTTCAAGTATGGCTACAAGGGGCCAGTCTATGCAACGAAACCCACTAGAGACCTAATGGTTCTCTCTCAACTTGATTTACTTGACATAACACAGAGGGAGGGCAGTAGACCACCATATTCCCAGCTTGAAGTCAAGAAGATGATCCTTCACACAATACCATTAGATTATGGCGAGGTAACTGATATAGCACCAGATATCAAACTTACATTCTATAATGCAGGGCATATACTAGGCTCAGCGATGGCTCACTTGCACATTGGCGAAGGACTTCATAATATAGTCTACACCGGCGACTTCAAGTATGATAGGACAAAACTGCTTGATAAGGCTCATGATAGTTTTCCAAGAGTAGAGACATTGATAATGGAGACGACTTATGGTACAACAGTGCAGAAGAAGCGCAGTGATGCCGAAAAAGAATTGATAAACCACATTCTAAGTACAATGCTCAAAGGAGGCAAGGTGCTAATACCAGTAATGGCTGTAGGCCGTGCACAAGAAATACTACTTGTCATAGCAGACTATATACGACAAAAGAAGCTAGACAAGATAACAATATACATTGACGGTATGATAGATGAGGTTACAGCAATACATCTATCCTACCCCGAACTGCTATCCTCGCAATTACAGCAAAGAATATTCAATGGTGAGAACCCCTTCGAGGACGAGTTTATAGTAAAGGTTGAGAATAGGCAAATGAGAGAAGACATAGTCAAAGACAAGGAACCTTGTGTAATCCTCGCAACATCTGGCATGCTTCAAGGTGGCCCATCTGTCGAGTACTTGTACATGATGGCTGAGGATCCAAGAAACAAACTACTCTTTGTATCATACCAGGTTAAGGGGACACTTGGTCGCCAAATAAAGGATGGTGCCAGGGAGATTACAATGATAAGTCCTGAGGGCAAACTAGAGGTCGTCAAGATAAAAATGGAGGTGGAGAGTGTTGAGGGCTTCTCCGGTCATTCGGATCGAACACAGCTATTGAGATTCCTAAAGAACATGAAGCCAAAGCCGAAGAGGATAATATTAGCTCATGGCGAGCCTAATGTGATAAGAGAGTTTGCTCAAAGTCTGCAAAAGTCATTACCCAAACTAGGTTATGCGTCAGACACTGAAGTCCTAGTACCGTCTGTGCTTGACAGCATATATGTATCGGGAATAGCCTAAATCTAGAAACCATGCTCATCAGCATATCTCCAATAACGATCACCTACATAGTGTACCCGTTTTGTGACTCTACCCTTGCTCATAGCCTCTATTTCTCGAGAGGAGTAAAGGGCTCGATGAACAGCTAAAGGAAGGAGTCTTGTGGGCTCAGCGATAACGACTATACTACCAGCTTCAAATCCTCCCTCTATCTCTATAATTCCTGGACGCATAAGGTCAGCGCCACGCGAGATAGGCCCTACAGCACCCTGATCAACTACTATGTAGGGGAGCCAGTCACGATATCCGTGACGTAGAAGCAAGCGAAGATGGGGTATTAACTCTCCGCTTTCACGTATAAAACCAGCTCGTCCATTCACCAATAGAATCTCAATGTCATCGTCGATAACCATTTCGAGTTTCTCGCTCTCTAGCCTAAAGCCAGGATATCTTTCTCTCAATTCTTGTAAAACTTTTTTACGGTCACGCTTAGATAAAAGCCATCTACGCACAGACTATGCACCATAGCCTACACTCGTGAAGGGTAGGCTTATAACCTCTATCGGATAGGGAGGGTGGCTTAGGGGAATAAGGTTTGGCAGAAACAACGCACAAGGTGCTGGCCGAGAACTTGGGCAATATCGTCCTGGTTAAGCTGAAAGGCGCAAAGGAGGTACGTGGTAAGCTAAAAAGCTACGATCAACACTTAAACCTAGTATTAGAGGATGCTGAGGAGCTTCTAGAAGGTGGTGGTACTAGAAAACTTGGGACGATAGTCATTAGGGGCGATAATGTAATACTAGTTTCTCCATCACCCTACTAGGAGGTGAAAAGGTTATGAGTAAGGGTACACCATCGTTTGGTAAAATGAGTAAAGGTAAAACACATATTAGATGTAGACGCTGTGGCCGCCACTCATATAATGTAGCGAAAGGCTACTGTGCTGCATGTGGTTTTGGTAGAAGTAGGAGAATACGAAGATATTCATGGATGAACAAGAAGGTTAATCGTGTAAGGCTACGCTAGTAAAACGGTTCTTCCCTCGTAAAAGAAAATGTTATAAATAGCTAGTAGCGGTCTTGGGATGCATAGCAGGAACCACTCGTAAATATCCTTATGATATGTAATTATGGTTGGGGAGGCCTAGATGCCTAAGCAAAAGAAATCGTTCAACATCCTTGAACACGAGCTTGTTCCGCGTCATGAGGTTGTTCCACCGGAGGAGGCAATAGAGATACTTAAAAGGCTTGGCGTACGCCCCGAACAACTTCCATGGCTCAGAGCAACCGATCCCGTGGCAAGAGCCATTGGTGCAAAACCTGGTGATATTGTCCGTATATATCGTAAGAGTCCTACAGCAGGTGAGATAGTAGTTTACCGCTACGTTGTTGGATACTGATGATGGGAGGTGTAATTATTGACGGTAAACCATTTTCCATCCATGGAAGATAGATGGGTTGTAATGGAGGCATTCCTTCGCGAGTATGGCCTGGTGCGGCAGCATATCGATTCTTACAACAGATTCGTAGAAAAGGAGCTTAAGGAAATTGTACGAGAATTTGGGACAATAATAGGGCCTCGTAGAGAGTACGAGGTAAGGATTCTTGACGTAGAATTAGGTGAGCCTGCGGTAACGGAAAGCGATGGTAGTGAGCATACAGTGACCCCTCTTGAGTGTAGGATAAGAGACCTAACGTATGCAGCGCCAATTAAGGCTAAGATACTTATTGTTGAAAATGGTATTGAGCGTGGCATCGAGGAAGTAGTTTTAGGCTATATTCCTGTCATGCTTCGATCAAAAGCCGATCCTCTAGCCAAGTGTTTTTATGAAGGTCGACCTAGAGAAGAATGTGAGCGAGCTCTGATAGAGGCCGGTGAGGATCCAAAGGATCCAGGAGGATACTTTATCATAAATGGGTCAGAGAGAGTCATTGTAATGCAGGAGGATCAGGCATCAAATAGAATACTTGTAGACAAGGCACGTGCAGGGACGACAGCTGCCCTCTATGCAGCAAAAATAATATCTGCTCATGCAGGTGCAAGGTATCAACTTATAATAGACTATCATAAAGATGGTACACTCCATGTTTCAATACCTCGCGCTCTTAGCAAGATACCTTTCGTAATCCTCATGAGGGCCCTTGGCCTCGAGAGTGATCGAGACATAGTGCTTGCTGTTAGCTCGGATCCCGAGATACAACAGTTCCTCATCCCGTCGCTGGAGCAGGCACGTGCAATTGCAACGGTCGAGGACGCCCTCGACTATGTTGGTAGCAGGTATAGAGACTCGATAGGTAAGCCTCGTGATTACCGTATAAGGGTTGGTGAAAGAGCGCTAGATACGCTGGTTCTTCCTCACCTAGGTACAAGACCCGAGGATCGCATCAAGAAAGCCCTTTTCCTGGGACAGATGGTCAATAGGCTCTTTGAGCTAGTGCTTGGTAGGAGAAAACCTGATGACAAAGACCACTACGCTAATAAGCGTATATTGCTTGCGGGAGATCTCATAGCGATAGTCTTCCGTACAGCTATGAGAAGTCTTGTACAAGAAATGAGAGAGAGCATTGAAAGGCTGCGTGCTCGTGGACGAAGAATAAGTGTCAGGCAAATAGTGCGTTCAGATATAATCACGGGGAGGCTTCGTGAAGCACTTGCAACAGGAAATTGGCCTGGGCAAAGGACTGGTGTAAGTCAAATCCTCGACCGCACTAATTGGCTGTCAATGTTAAGCCACTTACGCCGCCTAGTATCACCCCTAAGTAGAAGTCAACCACACTTTGAAGCCCGCGATGTACACGGTACACAGTGGGGTAGAATATGCCCGTTTGAAACCCCAGAAGGACCCAATTGTGGCCTTGTAAAGAATCTTGCCGTAATGGCCTATATCACACCTGGCGTCGACGAGAAGCTCATTGAGAAACTTCTATACGAGCTTGGGATGAGAGATGTAGTCGAGGTCTTTAATGAGGTTAGAAAGCTGGGCTACTATCCTCCAGACATAGCTTCTGCTGCAAGGGTATTCCTGAATGGAAAATTCATAGGATTCCATCCTGATGGGGAAAAGCTAGCCAACGAGATAAGAAGGTTAAGGAGAGAGGGCAAGATACCACCAGATGTTAATGTTGCCTATTATCGCGGCATAACTGCGCCAGAAGTACGTATAAACACTGATGCAGGACGTGTCCTACGCCCAGTCTTTGTTGTAGAAAACGGCAAGCTTAGGCTCACCAGGGAACATATTGAGAAGCTAAAGAAGGGTGAATGGAGCTTCAGTGATTTGCTTAAACATGGTATAGTAGAGCTTATCGATGCTGAAGAGGAGGAGAACACGTATATAGCCATTAACCCCCACGAATTAACACCAGAACATACACACATGGAGATCTGGCCGGCTGCAATATTTGGTGTCACTGCCTCAACAATACCATACGCGGAACATAATCAGTCGCCACGTAATACTTATCAAGCAGCGATGGCCAAACAAGCTCTCGGAATTTATGCTGCAAACTTCCAAATAAGAGCTGATACGCGAGGTCACCTTCTCCATTACCCTGAGAAACCACTTGTACAGACAAGAATGCTTGAAATCATGGGGTTTAATGGTAGGCCGGCTGGCCAAAACATGGTAGTAGCTGTAATGTCGTTCACGGGTTACAACATTGAGGACGCTATCATAATGAATAAATCCTCTGTAGAACGTGGTCTTGCCCGTTCAACATTCTTCCGCCTCTATGCTACAGAGGAGAGAAGGTACACGGGAGGGCTAGCTGACAAGATAGAAATACCTCCGCCCAACACGGAGGGCGTAAGACCTCCAGAATCATATACAAAACTAGATGCTGATGGTATTGTAAGTCCTGAAGTTGAGGTCTATGGTGGCGAAGTGCTTGTCGGCAAAACGAGTCCACCAAGATTTATGGAGGAGTATCGTGAATTTGGTACAGTATCTGCTAGAAGAAGAGACACATCAGTGACAATGCGCCATGGTGAAAAAGGTGTCGTTGACATGGTTGTTTTGACAGAGAATACTGAAGGCTTTAGACTAGTAAAGGTACGCGTACGTGACCAGAGAATACCAGAGCTTGGCGACAAATTCGCGTCACGCCATGGCCAGAAGGGAGTGATTGGAATGTTACTGCCACAATACGATATGCCATTCACTGAGGATGGTATAACACCCGATGTAATAATAAACCCACATGCATTCCCTTCAAGAATGACTCTTGGACAACTATTTGAGACAATAGCAGGCAAGTACGCTGCTCTGATAGCCAAGACTGTTGATGGCACCCCATTTGCGAAGGAGGACCTAGACGGGATCAAGGTGAAGCTCATCAGATTTGGCCATGCACCTGATGGCACGGAGATAGTGTACGATGGTCGTACTGGTGAAATGCTGCGTACACCAATACTAATAGGTATTGTCTACTACCAGAAGCTACACCATATGGTGGCAGACAAGATCCATGCAAGAGCACGTGGCCCTGTCCAGGTATTGACTAGGCAGCCTACGGAAGGCCGGGCACGTGAGGGTGGTCTTAGATTTGGTGAGATGGAGAGAGACTGTCTAGTAGGTCATGGAGCTGCAATGCTCTTGCGTGAACGTATGCTTGAAAGTAGTGATCGCTATGTGCTCTATGTGTGTGAGCTCTGTGGCCACATAGCATGGTTCGACAGGAAGAAAAGGAGATACATGTGCCCCATTCATGGCGAGAATGGTAAGTTCTCTGCAACTGTTGTCCCATACGCCTTTAAACTCTTGCTACAAGAATTGTTAAGCATGTGTATTGTACCTAGACTACGCTTAGGATACTTACACGAAAAGAAACCAACTGAATAACTCATGTTAAGGTGATGGTTAATGGTCGTTGAGGAAAAGATTATCAAATCTATAAAGTTCGGTATTCTCTCACCAGATGAAATAAGAAAGATGTCCGTAACAGCAGTAATAACTAGTGACTTGTACGATGAAGATGGTAGACCAATCCAAGGAGGCCTCATGGATCCACGTCTTGGCGCTATTGCGCCAGGACAAGTATGTATGACGTGCGGTAATGATGCTAAACACTGTCCAGGTCATTTCGGACACATAGAGCTAGTTAGACCAGTATTACATGTTGGCTTCCTCCGCCAAATCTATGAAACATTACGTTCCACTTGTCCAAGATGTGGTCGTCTCCTCTTACCGGAATCGGAGATCAGGCGGTATCTACGTCTACTTGAAAGGCTTCAGCATAAGTGGCCTCTCCTAGCACGTATGCTAATAACGGTATTAAAGAAGAAAACGGCTAAAGTCACTGAATGCCCACACTGCGGTGAAAGAAAGTATAAGATTATCCTTGACAAGCCATACAATTTCTATGAGGATAGACCTGAAGGTAAGGTCTACTTAAACCCGATAGAAATACGATCAAGACTTGAAAGAATACCAGACGACGATGCAAGACTCCTAGGCTTCGACCCAAAGGAGGCAAGGCCCGAGTGGATGGTACTAACCGTTCTGCCCGTTCCACCGGTCCACGTAAGACCTTCAATAGTCCTTGAAAGCGGCATAAGAGCCGAGGACGATCTAACACATAAGCTTGCAGATATTGTGCGAACAAACGAGAGGCTAAAAGAACTACTTGACTCTGGCTCTCCACAAATGTTTATCGATGAGCATTGGAGTCTTCTCC
>JALTZQ010000218.1:0-14222 GCA_027046105.1 Pyrodictiaceae archaeon | reverse complement strand
TAGCAAAACATCGTGGGGGCCGCCCCCTCAAAGGCCTTGTCCAGAGGTTAAAAGGCAAGGAGGGAAGGTTCCGTGGCAACTTAAGTGGTAAGAGGGTAGACTTCTCTGCACGTACAGTGATCTCACCCGATCCATACATTAGTATAAATGAGGTCGGTGTACCTGTAGAGATAGCAAAGGTGCTCACGGTTCGAACACCAGTGACTCCATGGAATATTGAAGAGATGAGAAAATACGTCCTTAATGGGCCGGATAAGTGGCCAGGCGCAAACTACGTGATAACCAAAGAGGGACGAAAGCTTGATCTAAGATACGCTGATCGGAAGAGAGTAGCTGAGCTACTCGAGCCTGGCTGGTATGTTGAGCGTCATCTCCGTGACGGCGACATAGTATTGTTTAACCGGCAGCCATCCCTACATAGAATGTCGATAATGGCACACATTGTTCGTGTACTACCTGGTAAAACTTTCCGTCTAAACCTCCTTGTATGCCCTCCATACAATGCTGACTTTGATGGCGATGAGATGAACCTGCACGTACCTAGAACCGAGGAGGCACAGGCAGAAGCCCGAGAATTAATGCTTGTACAATACCATATACTGTCACCACGCTATGGAGGCCCCATTATCGGAGGATTGCAAGACTATATAAGCGGGGCCTACCTCTTGACCAGCAAAGCAACACTACTCACCTTAGATGATGTAGTAGACCTCTTATCAGCAGCGGGTTATCGCGGCGAAATACCAGAACCAGCTATCCTATCACCAAAGAAGCTATGGACCGGTAAGCAACTAGTATCACTCTTCCTACCAAAAGACTTTAACTTCCGCGGTAAGGCGCGCGTCTCAGCAGGCATCTTCGCATGCGACGACGAGTGGTGCTGGAACGACTCCTTCATACTCATAAAGAAAGGTGAACTCCTCACCGGGGTATTGGATAAGAAGGCTATTGGTGCAGAACAGCCAGAGAACATGATGCATTGGCTAATAAAGGAGTATGGTACAGATTATGCAAGACAAGTCTATGATACAATGTTCCGTATGTTCCTACGATTCATAGAGAAGCGAGGCTTCACAATGACCGTCGATGATGTTGCACTACCCAAGGAGGCTCGTGAGAAGGTTGCAGAGATAATTAAGCAGTCTGAGGAAGAGGTTAGGAAACTAATAGAGGCCTATAGACAAGGTAGACTAGAACCAGTGCCAGGAAGAACCATGGAGGAATCACTTGAAGTTAGAATTCTTGAAGCCCTCTCCAAGACACGTAAGATGGTTGAAGACGTTGTTGTCAACTATCTTGACCCGTTCAACAATGTCTTTATAATGGCTAGAACGGGGGCACGAGGAAACGAGCTCAACATAACCCAGATGGCTGCAATGCTAGGTCAACAGTCTGTCCGTGGAGAAAGAATATGGCGTGGCTATACTGACCGGTTCCTGCCCCACTTCCATCCAGGTGATCTAGGTGCGAGAGCACGTGGCTTCGTCGTATCAAGCTTCTATGATGGTCTTAGCCCTATAGAAGTATTCTTCCACGCAGCTGGTGGTCGTGAGGGACTAGTAGATACAGCCGTAAGAACCTCACAAAGCGGCTACATGCAGCGTAGATTAATTAACGCACTCCAGGATCTCCGCGTAGAATATGATGGTACAACCAGGCTACCCGATGGGACCCTAATACAAGTGGTGTATGGCGAAGATGGTGTGGATCCCCTACGTAGTGCGCATGGTAAATCAGTCAATGTAGATCGAGAAATAGAGCGTGTAATAGGGTGGAGGGTATGAAGCTAAACCTATTCCATGACTGGAATTCTCTCCGCGAAAAGGTACAGGAGGAGCTAAAAGAGGCTTCAGAGAGGCTGCCTAAGCGAATCTATGACGAGCTAGAAACTAAGCTAAAGGAGACCGCAGAGAAATATGGATTGACGCCCGAGGAAGCAAAAAGCATTATTGAACACGTAATCATAGAGTATGAGAATAGCTTAATTGAGCCCGGGGAACCTGTAGGCACTGTTGCAGCTCAATCCATAGGCGAGCCCGGTACACAGATGACTCTACGTACATTCCATTATGCAGGTGTACGTGAACTCAACGTTACACTAGGTCTACCAAGATTCATAGAACTTGTTGATGCACGTAGAGAGCCATCAACTCCTATGATGACAATCTATCTTGATGAGGAGCATAGATACTCTGAGGAGAAGGCCAAGGAAGTGGCAAGGAGAATAGAGTTCACAAGAATTGTCAATGTGGCTTCAGAAATAGATATAGATCTTGCCCGTTTCGCTATTGTCGTAAAACTCGACCCCGTCATGCTAAATGACAAAGGCGTCACAGTAGACCAGGTCAAGAAAGTATTAGAGAAGCTCAAGTTGGGCGAGGTCAAGGAGGATCCAAATGACCCATATACGCTACTCGTAATGCTGGAGCCTAGCGAAATGGTTAGTATAATCGATCTGCAGAAGAAACGTGACAAGATACTTAATGCAAAGATAAAGGGTATTAAAAAGATAAGGCGTGTAATAATACAGAGTACAGTCGTCGATGGGAAGACAGAGTATTATCTTATAACGGAGGGTAGTAATCTCAAGGAGGTTCTGGATGTACCTGGTGTTGATGCTAAGAGAGTGAGGACAAACAATATTCATGAGATAGAGGAGGTATTAGGTATAGAGGCTGCTCGTTTAGCGTTAATAGAGGAAATGAAGAATGTGCTTGACGAGCAGGGTTTAGATGTCGATATAAGACATTTAATGCTTGTAGCAGACATAATGACACATACTGGGCGTGTACGCCAAATAGGAAGACATGGTGTAAGTGGTGAGAAAAGCAGCGTTCTTGCACGTGCAGCATTCGAGATGACCTCACAAAACCTATTTGACGCGGCTGTTAGAGGCGAGGAAGATAATCTACGAGGTGTCACAGAGACAGTCATCGTAGGTGGTGTCATAAACATGGGTACTGGGATGGTAGAACTTTATATGAGACCACCACGTGTTGAGCCGCGGACTAGGGAAACCGGTGGGCAGGAGAAGGAGATGGAGGAGGTGGTCACTAAGTGAGTAGTGAACAAGTCACTATAGAACGCGAACTCGTTAATGCTCTTAAGACGGGAAAGGTTGTTTTGGGGTCACGTAAGACCTTAAAGCTAGTGAAAACGGGGAAGGCGAAGGCAGTAATCATTGCAGCCAATGCACCACCAGAGATAAAAAAAGATATACTCTACTATGCCAAACTGGGTCATATACCAGTGTATGTGTATCCAGGGACTAGTCTAGAATTGGGAGCTGTTTGCGGTAAACCATTTATGGTTGCAAGCCTAGCTGTGCTAGATCCTGGCTCTTCCCGTATTGTGGATCTCGTGCTAGAGTCTTCAAAGAAGGAACAGTCAGGCTAGTAGAGAAAATGGTTATGGGTGGAGGATGGGAGTGGATTGCCCGAAATAAAGTTGACTGTTGAGGAAATGCGTTACATGTCGCTCCTCCAAGACTTAACTGGGGCTATTGCAAGGGACTGTATCATAGACCGCGAGAATAACCGTGTAGTATTCGTGGTCAGACCTGGCGATGCAGGCAAGGCTATTGGACGTAGAGGTGTCAACATAAATAAGCTAAGGAAGCTTCTTAACATGGAGATAGAGGTAGTAGAGCACGCGGATAAACTAGAGGACTTCGTCAAGAACTTGTTTGCACCAGCAAAAGTACTTGGAGTAAAAGTTGTTAACCGTAATGGCCGGAAGGTAATGTACGTTATAGTGGATCCAAGTGATAAGGGCAAAGCCATAGGTAAGGGTGGGAGAAAAGTTATGATAGCAAGACTAGTCCTAAAACGCTACTACGACATAGATGATGTCAAGATAAGATAGGCTAAGAAAAAATAACCCGTAGTGGCTAGAGGCGTTGTGAGGAGGGGGCTACAAGTATGACGGGGAAAAAGTCGCCCAATGGTCTATATGCTGCACGTAAGCTACGTAGAAAAAGGCTAAAGTTCCGTTGGAGTGAGCGTGAGTTCAAGATAAGGATGCTAGGGCTGAAGAAGAAGTATGATCCACTAGAAGGTGCGCCAATGGCTAGAGGGATCGTACTAGAGAAGGTTGGTGTCGAGGCTCGTCAGCCTAACTCTGCTGTACGTAAATGTGTACGTGTCCAGCTAATAAAGAATGGACGTGTCGTTACGGCGTTCGTGCCAGGTGATGGTGGGTTACTTGTTGTTGACGAGCATGATGAGGTCCTCATAGAAGGTATTGGTGGGCCTAGAGGGAGGTCGATGGGTGACATTCCTGGCGTTCGCTACAAGGTCGTCACTGTTAATGGGGTTTCATTGAAAGCTATACTTGAAGGTAAGAAACAGAAGCCCCAGAGGTAACCCCATTATCCAGAATATGTCATTGGTGTTCTATCTCTAATGAGCTTAGCGGTTAGGGTTCTACCCCGGTATCTGCTTCCTCTCCCTCTCTAGTCCTTCTCTCCATTTCCTCTTGTTCATCAACAAGTCTTTTTGCAACGTATATTGGCCTATTGAATAATAGTGCCATATATACTGCATGGCTAGGTATCATTCGTTTCCGTAGAAGTATCCCGTCTAGATCAAACTCTGCTTTTGCAGAATATAGTCCAGTATTGTAGTCTATTTCGTCAACTATTACTCTTACCATGCGAGAGGCTATGTTAAGTAGCTCATCACGGAAGTGTAAGAGTATTTCAAATAAGCTTTCACGGTTATTGTAGTTCATGTATTCGTCTGGGTTTTGTAACTTGTTTATAGCAATTACGACCTCGTATGGTACGCCATAGAGTGTAAAACTACGCCCATCCTCGAGAGTGAGTATTATTATTGGTAAGTGGGGTGGATTAGGCGTAATCAGTGCATCTACCTGGCTAACCTTTAACAGTATATCTCTTCCACGAGGAGGGGGCAAGTATTCCACCGGCCTAAGGCTTATTCACGAATACGTGTAGGACAACCACTACCCCCTTATATACGGTGTCTTTGCAGTAGTCTCCTTCAAGGTCTAGGGAGTGGAGAACTTATCTACCACTAGTTGTTGCAGGAGGAGAGCTTCCTGGGGATTAGCGGGTGGTGCAGGAGCAGAGCCTAGAATATGGAGTAGACCCGTCAGCGGTAAAGCTGTTTGGCAAGTGGAGTTTTGAGGGTGTAGAGGTAAGGGATCCGAGTCTAAAACGCTACATAAGTCTTAAGCCGGTCTGGCTGCCACATACTGGTGGAAGACATGAGCATAGACGGTTTGGTAAAGCAGAGGTACCAATCGTTGAAAGGCTAATCAACAAGTTAATGAGACCTGGCCGTAACATGGGTAAGAAACACCTAGCTTATAATATAGTGAAGCAAGCCTTTGAGATCATACATCTCCGGACAGGCCAAAACCCTATCCAAGTACTCGTGAGGGCTATAGAGAATAGTGCTCCACGAGAAGATGTCACAAGGATAATGTATGGTGGTATAACGTATTTCGTGGCAGTAGATGTTTCGCCTCAGAGAAGGGTTGATGTAGCCCTTAAACACTTGACCGATGGTGCTCGACAGTGTGCATTCAATAACCCTAAGCCTATTGAGGAATGTCTAGCTGACGAGATAATAGCTGCAGCCAATAATGATCCACGTAGTTACGCTGTCAGGAAGAAAGAGGAGATTGAGAGGATAGCTCTCAGCTCCAGGTAAGTCTTCTTAGAAACACATATAAGGCTTCTACAATATGGTTGGGCACCGGCAAGTACTGGAGGGGTATGACGAATGAGTGAGAAGACTCACTTGAACCTCATAGTGATAGGCCACGTTGACCACGGTAAAAGTACGCTGGTCGGCCACCTCCTGTATCGTCTAGGATACATTGACGAGAAGACGTTGAAGACTCTAGAAGAGGAGGCAAAGAAGAAGGGTAAGGAGTCATTCAAGTATGCATGGGTTCTCGACAGGCTTAAGGAGGAGAGGGAGCGAGGCTTAACAATAGACTTAACCTTCGTCAAGTTCGAGACAAAGAAGTACTACTTCACGATCATCGATGCACCAGGCCATAGAGACTTCGTGAAAAACATGATCACGGGTGCAAGCCAGGCTGATGCAGCAATACTAGTAGTTTCCGCGAGGCCAGGCGAGTTTGAGGCTGGTATGAGTGTTGAGGGCCAGACTCGTGAGCACCTAATCCTCGCAAAAACCATGGGTATCGATCAAATAATTGTTGCAGTCAACAAGATGGATGCTACACAGCCACCATATGACCAGAAGAGGTATGAACAGATAAAGGCCATACTAAGCAAGTTCATGAAGGGCCTTGGCTACGATCCATCGAAGATACCGTTTGTCCCGGTATCAGCGTGGACGGGCGAGAACCTAATCGAGCGTAGCCCCAACATGCCATGGTATAATGGCCCGACAATAGTTGAGGCTCTCGACCAGCTACAGCCACCAAGGAAGCCAATAGACAAGCCACTAAGAATACCAATACAGAACGTATACAGTATCACTGGTGTAGGTACAGTACCAGTAGGCCGTGTAGAGACCGGCGTACTAAAGGTAGGTGACAAGGTCGTATTCATGCCACCAGGTGTTGTAGGCGAAGTACGTAGCATAGAAATGCACCACCAATCCATCGAGAAAGCCGAGCCAGGCGACAACATAGGCTTCAACGTAAGAGGAGTCTCCAAGAAGGACATCAAGAGAGGCGATGTAGCAGGCCACCCAGACAACCCACCAACAGTAGTCGAAGAATTCACAGCAAGAATCTTCGTAATATGGCACCCAACAGCAATAACAATCGGATACACACCAGTAATACACGCCCACACAGCTAGCGTGGCAGCCAGAATAACAGAAATAATAGCCAAGCTCGACCCAAGAACAGGCCAAATAGTAGAAAAGAACCCAAGCTTCATAAAGCAGGGTGAAGCAGCAATCGTAAAGTTCAAGCCAATAAAGCCAATGGTGATAGAAAAGTATAGCGAGTTCCCACAGCTAGGCAGGTTCGCAATGAGAGACATGGGTAAGACCATCGGTATAGGTGTAGTAGTAGACCTCAAACCAGCCAAGGTAGAGATAAGGTCTAAGTAAAAGCCCTAACCCTGCCCTGGAGGTACTCCAGGGTTTTTCAAAGTATAGAAAACGAGTTGATTCCCAGATTCTCCCCACTACCTTAGAGCCCTATCCATAGAATATTCTGGGCTAAAAATCGTGAAAAGCGCGTCCTTCTCATAAATCTTTCCTGGCAACGAAGGTTTTTAGCCCCGAAAACAATCACCCACGCCTCTAGGACAACAGAGCTGGAGGGAAGAATCAGGATGGTTCAGCGCGCAGAGATTAGGCTCTGGAGCACAAATGTCGAGAGCCTAAACATAGTCGTTGACCAAATACGGCGTATAGCCGAGAAAGCAGGCATAAGAATGAAAGGACCCATACCACTACCCACAAAGAGACTCATAGTACCAACACTAAAACTACCCCACGGTGAAGGGTCAAAGAAATGGGATAAATGGGAGCTACGCATACACAAGAGACTAATAATAGTTGATGCAGACGAGCGTGTAATGAGACAGATAATGAGGGTACGTGTACCCGAAGACGTCTACATAGAGATAAGGCTACGATAAAAAATACACCCTATAACCCCCAAACCACATAGCCTTCCTATCCTGGACGCCGGGGTGCCCGAGCCAGGCCCAAGGGGCCGGCCTGGAGAGCCGGTGGCCGACGAGGCCGCGCGGGTTCAAATCCCGCCCCCGGCGCCACTCCATTAAATTTATATATACTCTCTCATGACTGTTACTGTACAATAGCTATGGTTCCCGGTTCAAATCTCGGGCGGGAACTCACATCTGAATTCAGATCTGCTGATAGTTGGGTCGATAAGGTCAACGTTAGTGCTCTGAGCGATGATGTTAGGAGGTCTATATTGGGGAGAGTTAGGCGGAGGCTAGGGTTTGTTGAAGCTGCTAAGGCACTAGGTATCGCTAAGTCTAGTCTACACAGGTATCTGAGCGTGAGCGCAGGGTTCCAGACGATGTTGTTAAGCGTGCTCTGCGGTACTTGGATAAACATGAGTTCGAGGCTATTGTAAGTGACTGGGATAAGCTAAGAGCGCTGGGAGTAGTTAGAGAGGACGGTATTGTAGACTACGGTTTAGCGCTGAAAATACTAGCACTGGCAGCTAGAAACGAGTACCTCAAGAACGCCATTCTGCAGTTCGTCGTTAGGGAGTTTCGCGAAGATTTGAAGAAGATGTTAGAAATAAGCTTCGTTGGGATAAAGCTGGAGTGGAGCGAAGACTTCGAGCGTTCTCTTGTAGAGCGTAAGAAGCGTAGAAAGGTTAGGGATCCGGAGACTCTTAAGTACTACAGGAACCTCTTCATGAAGTACCTGGAGGGCAAGGAGCTTAGCGAGCAGGTGATAGACTATGTCGTGAACCACCCGAACAAGTGGCTTAGGAACGTGTTCAGGCATTACATCCAGTACTTGTACTTTAGGAGAAGGATTAGCCCAGGGTCGTTTGGATGGATTATGGAGGTTGTTCCTAGCAGGAGCTATGGCTTAAGTGTCAAAGCGTATAAGATAGACCTCGAACTCTTCAAGAAGACCATGGAGTTCCTGAAGCAGAATCACGAGCTGTACTACTTGTACTACTTGTTGATGTACTTCGGCGGCGTTAGGCTTGAGCACGTGGTTAAAGTGGTTGGGGGTGGAGCCCCGCGGAGGAGGTCTATATTGATATGCTTGAGGAGTGGAGCACAAGGCTTGTCTGCTTCGAGGATAGGGGTTTCTGTAGGTACTATGTGGGGCTACGCGGTAGCCAGAAGCCGTGTGAGTGGATCTACGTCCCCTCAAGCCTACTAGCATTACTGAAGAAGCACGGGGGTACTAGGAGGGATAGGTCTAAGGTATCGGACTATGCTAGGTACCATAACCTGCTGAGACCTAAGTTTGAGGAAGCTTAACTGGAGGGTGTTAGAGGTTGTTATCCCGAAGGAGAGTGTGAGTAAGTTCATACAGTCTAGGTTCGGGGAGATAAAAGAGATTTCAAAAGCTGTTTACTCGGATCTGCTGACGAAAGCAGATCTCTGGTATCCCGACGTGATGAAGGTCTTGGAGAAGGGTTTGGAGGGTGTAGAGTACTTGAAAAAGTGCTTTACAGCAAGGGGTTTAAGGCTTCCTAGGGCATCTAATCCGGTATCTCCACGTAGATATTCACTTTTTTCCTAGACTCGTGGAGCTCTCTCCACAGCTCGTTAAGCTCTACTGGTAGGTAAACCACATATCTCGTTTCGCCTAGCTTAGCGATCTTCCTCTTCATTAAGGGTACCATCTTCCTAGACTTCAAGAGGTCTAGGAGAGCCAAGCTATCACCACAGAAATCCGATGTGAATTATTTAAAAATTTTGAGAGTAGCCGGCAATGAGAGTTCCTATTGATATATTAGGATAGGTGTGTATATAACATAGATTTATATCTGCTAAGCCGATATGTATCTATGGGAGGTGATAGCAGGTGAAGGTATTGGTTATCAGCGACCTACACTACGATAAGCGCATCTATAAGGGTGTTGATGAGTCTAGGGCTTGGGAGTGGTTACTATCCATTGTAGACTACCATAAGCCAGACTTGCTGATATCGTTAGGTGATTGGGGTGAGGCTGTTAACGAGGAGGAGTTCTTTGAACTGTTGAAGAAGGTGCGTGTATGGTCTATCTACGGTAATCATGAAAATATGGAAGTCCTTAAGAAGATGTACAATGTGCTGACAGGTAGGTATGAGCCTATATTAATGGAGGATGGCGAGGTTAGGGAGTTTGGAGGTTTAAGGTTCGGAGCCATCAACGGCATCATTGCTCTTAGGAGGAGAGAGAAGAAGGGAATCCCTAGGAAGAAGCCTGAAGAGTACATAGAGGTTGCAAAGAAGCTTAAGGGTAAGATAGATGTCCTGCTGATACACGATTCTCCCAAGCTCCCGTTAGAGGACTATAAGTTCATGAGAGATGATGTTACGACGCAGGCTGTAGGAATAGCTATCTACGAGGCTAGACCAAAGCTTGTGCTGTGTGGGCACCTACACATAGAGAAACCCTACACTATCTATAGGTATGAGTATGGGACACTATACGTTAGGATAGATAGCTCTCAGAGGCATAGAGCCTATGCAATATTATATACAGGTAATGAGAAGCTGGAAATATGGAGAGATCAGGAGGTTCTAGAGGAACAAGGTTTATAGAGAGTTAAGCATATAGACTTAGATGGAGCTGGGCCTCCGAGTGGCGGCTGCGGTGAGTGAAGATGAGCCGCAGTGTCTGCCGTGAGGAGGCCACTACTTCAATATCTGTTCTAGGAGCTGTGGCTTCCTCCTAATTATTGTAGCCCAGTAGGTGTAGTACGCTACGTTATCTGCTAGTAGTGCTAGTATCTTTTCGTGTCTTCTCGTAACCTTGCTCTCGTGGATTTTGCGTGGGTAATCAATGTATGGGTCTAGCTTTGGATCAATGATGAGTATAGCCGGGCTCAGCTTATTTACGAAATCGTTGCAGCTACTCGGGTTATTGAACCACTTTATATGCTCTAGGAATACTCTGATCTTAGCTAACCTATCTGGAAATCTGCGTAGGTATACTATCTTCTCACGTTTAGGTAGATCGGCTATGTGCTTTACCCATGAAGCTTTATTTAGAAAGCTATGCTTCTTAATGATGTGTTCCCTAGCAGCTACGAACCCTATGTAGTGAAAACTCACGCTATAATCTATAGCGGCTATCAGATTGCTTAAGGTTAGCCACCTCAGATGCTGATATCTCTTAGTTTATAGTATTTTCTAGGAAGCTTCCTCTCAGCCCACACCTCAGCAGCTTTGAGTGCATCTCTAGGTATACTGCTGAGATCTATAGGTTTAGATTTTTCTAAAATGCATGGGATACTGTGCTTCTGGCATTTGAGGTATAGGCTTAGCGCGAAGGCAAGTTCCAGCGCGTAGGGCTCAAAGATGAAGTAGACACTGTTCTCGCTGTAGGCAACCTCACCACGTAGTTGAATATACTTATGTCTTCGATTTTTCCTAAGCTTCTTGACTTGAAGGAGTATGAAGTCCCGGAGATCTTTACTATCCACCTTCCTCGGGATTCTAAGGATTATCATTCCAGTGCACCCGATTAATAACTGCAACAACGATATAAAAATGTGGCTTGTGCTTCTTGGTTTCCATATCTACTTTGCTGATATTTAAATATAGATTTTATCCTTGTTTGGTGAGGTGCGTAAAATGAGGAGTGTATCCCAGATCATAGTCGCGATACTGCTTGTTGGGGCAGCAGTAGTAGCTGGCTCGCTCCTCTCATACATAGTTACCGATATGATATCAACCTACAAACCCTCGGAAGTAATGATAGCAAGGGTCGGAAGCATAAATGTGGAGCTTAGAGAGGTGTCGAGCGGGTACTATTATTTCACGGTTTCAACAAAACTTGCTAACCTCGGGACAGAGCCTCTTACATTAAGAGGCGGGTACATTACCATATTGGTAAAGGGTACTACGGGGAAGGCGATTATTAGGATGTGTGCGATATACAGAGATGTAACAATAAGTCCGGGTGAGATAAGAGACCTAACCGGAATATGTCAGTTCGATAAGGCTACTTTAAAAGACTTATTTGGAACGAGTACACCACCAGCAGATAAGGTGAAACACAGTATAGTATTCCTGTATCTACATACTCGGTTATTTGCAAGCGGTCCTTCTCTAGAAAAGTTTCAGAACGTATACATCACATAACCTTCTTTTTTATCTACCTCAGAGATATAGATTTATATATTTAGGATGCGATCTATATTTGAGAAGAGGTGGGAGCGTCGCTACTGGGATCCATTTACTAGATTTGAGTATGAAAGGGATAGAATGAGTTGGGATCCTTATTTCAGAATAGAAAAGGAGATGGATAGGTTGTCGTGGGATCCTTGGTATAGGGCTAAAAAGGAGATCGAGCGGAGATATAATGATCCCGAGTATAGATGGAGATTGTACGAGGAAAGGCGGATGAACGGAGATTGGTTCGAGAGATACTTAGAGAACCCGAGGGATCCTGTGTTAAGAGATAGGTACGAATCGTTATTCAGAGACTATAGCAATAGCGGTAGGAGGGAGTTGACAGAGAATGAGAGGCGTAGCCTAGAGCTACTACGCGCCATATCCCTATATAATCGACTCTATGATCGCGGACCCGGATTTTGGCTTAGGTTGATATTTAAAATAGGGGTTTTAGGATTCTTAGGATACTTGATATGGTCTTTAGCGACTTGGCGTCCGCCACTGCCTTAAAGTATTGTCTTATGCTTGTCTCTTAGTATGTTCTCTGTAGTTGCCCTACTCTTCCTTACTTCTTTATCTGTGGATTCTCCTATACCGGATATTCCTTCGGCAAGGGCGATGAACGGTTCTGCTATGTATCCAAGTGGAAGGTTTCTCGCGGCTCTAGCGATTGCTGCAGCCATTCTCTGTTGCATTTTAGCATATGCTATCAATAGATCTCCAAATGCTGACATGACTAGTCTTGATTTCTCTAGATTATCTAGATGTTTTGCAAGATAATACTTAAATGCTTCGAAGAAGTATGGATCTTTATTCAATTCTTCCCTTAATCTTGCATGAACGTACATACCTAGGTTCTTCCCCGAGAGTCCTTTCAATTCTCCTTCTTCTATGATCTTCAGCATCCGCCACTCTGCGAGCTCTGAATACAGATCCTTTTTCTTATCGAAGATTCCGTAGCTCATTAGTTCCAATATATCGTCGGGATTTCTTAGATCTAGGGATTTCTCTTCGAGGAGCCCCTCCTCATTTATCCTGATATAATTTAGAGCTTATCGGGTCAAATATTGTTGATCCGTCGCTTGAAGATATTATGTGTGCTAGTCTTCTGTCTAACAGATTGCTTAGTCTTGTGTACTCCTCTCTGCTTAAGTTCTTCTCCAGTATGTTTTTGATGTTTTCTAAAAAGCCTATCCCTTCTACATTCCTGAGCTTGGCTAGCTCTGATAGGATTAGACCTTGTTTCTCTCTGGGTATGTTGTCTAAGAATTAGTTTAGCTACGTAAGCTTTACCCAAATTGCTTTTAGATAGCTTATCTAATCTTCTTGTAATGGATATTGATCTCCAGGTTTCTTTGACAAATTTTACGATTGATAATCCCATTTCTCCCTCACGAGCCTTTCCATAGAATAGGCGCGCGCTTACTAGCTGAGCAATTGCGTAATCAATTCTTCTACTCCATATGTCTCCGAATATCTTCGTTTTCTTCTTTATTTCCTCAATCTTTGGGGATATACCTGGGATTATCTTAGGCACTTCTTTCCCCGTTTAAGTAATACAATATTTATAAATAAAACAGAGAGATATGAATCATTGTTATTGTTGGTGTTACGGTCTGGGTACCCGGTAATGAGACGCTGATAGTTGTTGGCTACATGCTGATGCCCATCAAGCCCATGCCGATGTCTGGTAAAGCGAAAGTGTGAAGACCAATACCTATACCGATACTTAAGGATATTCAAAAGTAGACATAAGCAACGCTAAGGTCGTGGGTAAGCTGAGGATTGGTGGCAACGTGGTAATGGTAAACAAATCAGCAGGAGTAGATCCAGAAACAGGGCTACTGTTAATAAAAAGCAGGGAAAGTAACAGTAGCCAAGATATATCTAGATACAGCACATAGAAAGCATAGCGAAAGCAAAAATAGAGCGTAAATAATTTGAAAGCAAGGCATCGTTTTATCTTATAGTTTTATGTCTACTTAATATACTATGGTGCATCATTTTGCCTAGTATGTGTTGTTGAAAACAGAGGAAGCTACAACAAGTTCTTCTATGTTAATGTACGTTGTAGTAGTAGTGTTGCCTTCCATAGACTGTAGACTAGGATTAGCAATACTATTATTAGTGTTATTAGTGTTGGTACTGCGAGTAATAGTAATAATAGCACTTCTTTGAGGAATGAGTATGCAGTGACCAATACTATTTCTGTTACAGCTAGTAAGAAGACCGTGTAACATCCATGTATATAGTCCTCTATGAGTCTACTCTAGCCTTTATACCTGCCCTCTCAGCCCTGGAGACTATGCTCTCAACCGCAGGTATGCTTATGAACGGGAACATCACGAGAGACACAGAGAGAGCTATTATTGGCTGTAAAGCAGCCTCAAAACGAATACGTAATACATTTACTGAAACGATACCTATACC
>JALTZQ010000217.1 GCA_027046105.1 Pyrodictiaceae archaeon | reverse complement strand
CCTCAACCTGAAGGGTGTAGGAAACGCCCCAGCTGCCTCGGTGTTATCGTACCGCTTGCCCGTATTCACGTATGGCGGTATAGCCGGGAGCTCGCCTCTGCAGGTGCGTCTACTACTGGGATACACAGTTAGGGGGCGGCTATCGCCCGACGTGTTCCCGCTGACCGTCGACTACTACCTAGGGGACGAGTTAGTGTGCAGACACACAATAGGATATAGCGAGGCGCTGGAGGGGCGCGTGGTGAAGTGGTGCAACTTCACCCTGGACGCCGAGGATCTCGTTAACAGCATTTACTCGGAATGGCCTGGCGTATACGTGACCGTCATAGCCGAGGCCAGCGGCTCCACGGGATCCCACGGCATCTCTATAGAAGTGACTGTGGAGTCACTCATAGAGTCTAGCGTCAGGGTCAGGAGGCTCAACTACTATATTGTGGATGGTGGTTTAGTCTACACCAGCATGGTGCCCTCCGACTCACCGCTATGGCTGAGGGATATCAGGTACGTAGACCATGCCACGACCTACGCGATAGTCTACCAAGCAACAGGCCAGGACGACGTACTTGGCATAGCATCCCTAACTCTAGTGTTCGATCTGTATAGGGAAGTCCCCTCAGTTTGCACTCGCGGCTGGGTGGGGGTCAGCAACGACCGTACCCTCATAGCTGCAGAGACGTCCCGCTGGGGCGCCTACATTATAGAATACTCGGGGAGCGTCTACGAATATAGGGCTGATGACGTTGACTTGGAAGCTATTACCTTTAGGGTGGGCTACGGGGATGGAATGGCGCTAGACGCTTACAGGCCCGCCTATACCCTAATGGGTAACCAGCCGCCCGGTTACGCCTTAAACCTTACGGGCGGGGCTGTCATACTAGACTCTGCTGTAGGAAAGGCCTTGGACGCTTACAGGTTCATAGACTGGGCCTTAGGCTACGCCGTGAGCCAGCGAAGTATATCCTCGAGGGCTACAGCGTCTGAGGGAGTCGTTGAATTCACCTACGAGGCCGGCGTCATGGCGGATCTGGCCTGGGCCCTGCTCGAGCCGCACTATCACCTGGCGTTCACGGATGGATGTCGTGTCTACAGCATGGAGTGGAGCCTCAGAGCCACTTTCCACGGTAGCGAGTTGGGCGTGATCAACCAGGAAGACTGGGGAGTCATAGATAGGAGCGTGGGAGTAGCAGGGGGTTAACGCTGGATGGCGGCTGAAGAGAGGGTCAGGGGGCTGCTATGCGACCTGGTATACATAGGAGCCTGGTTCGCCCTCGCGCCCCTCTACGCTTTAGGCGGGGGCATAGAGGATTAAGGTGGGCAGCCTTAGCTGAAGCCGTGTACCTATGGGCCTCAGGGCTGTACAGGTACTATAGACCCTTCAACTGCAAGCGGTGGGGTGAACTGGACCGCGGGATCCCGAGCCTTGCGCTAGGTCTTTCAGCACTCACCTTCACAACAGTGCTGGCGGTGTACTCTGCGGTTCACTACGCCGCCTCAGGGGATCCCCTCTACGAGAGGCTACTCCTAGCATCGTGGGCCTCCTCCAAGCTCATTGAGGTTTACGCGCTGAACTACCTGCCCGCCAGGAATGCCTCGAGAATCATTAAGGGAGGGATACGATTAGCTCTACTATTAACCGTAGCCCAGCTGGCCGTTAAGGCCGTGACCTCTTGGATCGTAGACGCGGCTATAGCCGGGCACAGGGCGTCCAAAGTGGGATATAGCTTCGGGAGCCTCACGGGTAACGTGGCGGCCGCCTACACGTTACTATGGTTTGTAGAGAAGTCCAGGTGAAGAATCAATATTACATGGAATCACTCGTGAGTTAAGTGAAGACTAGTTTTCACCATATCACTTCCACTCCGAAGAGTCTGGCGGCATAGGATAGGTCGGCGTCTCCTGTTATTATCGGCGCACCCAGCTTTAGAGCTAGGGCTAGAGTTGTAGCGTCGGATACGGATAGCCTCCTCCCCCTTAGCTGGGGGTCACTGGATGACCTTAACTTAGCATTCGCTAGGACCTTAAGCCTTGAGGCTTCTACA
>JALTZQ010000216.1 GCA_027046105.1 Pyrodictiaceae archaeon | reverse complement strand
CGTTTGATATTGTGGAACTGGTGCACGTGGCGGGCGCCAGCTATGCTGCACGGGAAATTGTGGGGCCCAAAATTGCGGATAAATTGAAAAAAGCCTTGCAGACGCCCGGTTTTGCTCTGGTGGAAATTGTGGAAATGTGCCCCTCCCACGGATTAAAGAAAATTAAAGAATTGGAACAGATTTCCCGCTTTCCGGCGGTAGAGAATGAACATCCCCATCCGGCCCGGCGGTTGCAGGCACGGCAACAGCCCTCCTTGCTGGACGATTTGCCCCGGTACCCTGTGCCGCCGAAGAGTCCCCTGCAGCGCCCGTATCGTGTGCTGATCGCCGGTTCTGCCGGGGGTGGCGTGCAATCCGCGGCCCAGTTTCTGGCACAAGCCGGTCTGGCGGCTGGTGCCTTTGCCACCAAAAAAGGGGAGTATCCCATTACAGTGGGAACGGGATTTTCCATTGCGGAGGTCATCCTCTCCCCCCAACCGATTTATTACACCGGCATTGAGCAGCCCGATGTGGCCATTGTGGTTTCTGTGGATGGGTGGCAAAAAGTCCGTCCCCGCATTCACCTGGAGACGCGCCTGCTGGTGGACCGTACTGTACCGGTAGAGGGGGATGGCAATTTGCAGCGTTTTGATTGGCAGAAGCAGGCCGGGGCCCGGGGAGCAGCGTTACTGGGTATTGCTACCTGGTTGCTGCAGGAAGGTGTGTTGCCGCTGGAAACATTGAAGCAGGTGGTGCTGGCCCACCCCAAGGGAGAGCGGTTCTGGAGTGGGATTGAAGCGGGATTGGATGAAAAAAAATCGGGTGAAAATTGAAAAAGGTATTGAAAATTAGCATAACGAATTGTAACATGAACTTAATGTGAGTTGAAAAATGCATAAATGAATATTCAAACTTGAACGCACGTTCAAGAAAATATAACGATTGTTCAAGGCAATGAAAAACAAGGACTTACGAAAAATTTTTCTAAGCAGATATATAAACAGGGGGTTAGGTAGTTTTTTCTCATTTTTGGGAATAACAAGTGTAATAATCGACACAGTGTCACGCAAAACGACAGATTTCGCATGCAATAACGTAAGTTAGGGCGGTGCCCTTGCAGACGCCCCGTTTTTCAGAGGGGATTGAGACATTTTGGAAATTTCTTGCTCAAACTTTTCCGCAAAATTCTTGCAGACGCCCCGTTTTTCAGAGGGGATTGAGACGAAAACCGCGACGAAAGCGATGATCCCCGCAGTGCGGTGTGTCTTGCAGACGCCCCGTTTTTCAGAGGGGATTGAGACTTAAATAAGGGAGGCCTTATTTACCAGGACCTCACAGTAAGCTTGCAGACGCCCCGTTTTTCAGAGGGGATTGAGACTTTTTACATGAGTAAAGTTAAAAATTCCATCATCTTCTGAAGCTTGCAGACGCCCCGTTTTTCAGAGGGGATTGAGACGTTTCGGGGAGAAGTCCTTACCAGCAACTATCCAAGCCTCTCCTTGCAGACGCCCCGTTTTTCAGAGGGGATTGAGACGTCAATTGCTGGATAAATGGCATGGCGGATACAATATTGTCTTGCAGACACCCCGTTTTTCAGAGGGGATTGAGACTTAAATGTTTCTACGATTCCGTTTCCGCTTGCTTTCTTGCAGACGCCCCGTTTTTCAGAGGGGATTGAGACTTGAGTTTTGTTTCACCCAGTCCGCCAGCAGGCGCTCAACTTGCAGACGCCCCGTTTTTCAGAGGGGATTGAGACTTTCTCCCTAATTTTGCCCTCTTAAAAAATTATACTGATTTTCCTTGCAGACGCCCCGTTTTTCAGAGGGGATTGAGACCTGGTTCATCCATCAGATCGACTTCCTGAATGACAGGTTCCTCTTGCAGACGCCCCGTTTTTCAGAGGGGATTGAGACGATTCCTTCGGTACAGGCATGGCTATACCTCCTTTGTTTTGGCTTGCACACGCCCCGCTTTTCATCCCGCCGCAAAGCGCACTCATCCAGAGTGCAGGCGGGATGTCTACCGTCCCGGTAGCCAGAGGGGTAAAGAGGGGATTGCCGAGCCCAGGGA
>JALTZQ010000215.1 GCA_027046105.1 Pyrodictiaceae archaeon | reverse complement strand
TGTTAATCTTCGTGGAGCCTTTCTTGTGACAAAGTATGCTTTACCAAGCATGCTTGAGGAGGGTTGGGGGCGTATAGTCTACGTATCCTCTATTGCTGGTATCACTGGTGCACCAGGACTTGCTGCGTATGCAGCTGCAAAGGCTGGTCTCATAGGTTTTGCGAAAAGCCTCGCACAAGAACTTAAAGGTTCTGGCGTAACGGTTAATGTCATTGCTCCCGGCTTTGTGCGAACAGATATGGGGCTCAGTTTCTTCCGAGCTCTTGGTATCGATCCTGATGAGTGGGCTAAACGCTATACGTTGACAGGTCACTTAGTGGAGCCCGAGGAGGTTGCAGAGCTTATAGCCTTCCTCATAAGCCAAAGAGCCCGTAATGTAACGGGCCAGGTCTTTATCATAGATTCTGGTCTCTCTATGCCATCACATGCTTGGAAAACATGACTAGTAATTGAGCAGTTCATATTATGCGGCGTCTTCCACTAATATCAACCTTTGCACCACAATAGGGACACTTCTTCACAATGACAGGTGACTTACAACGAGGACATACTGGTGCCAGGAATGGTATACTCGTTTTACATCTAGGACACTTGGTAACTGCTAAAGAGAGGTCTATACCACATCGTGGACACTTGGGCCCGCTACCGAGGCGTGAAAGAGCCCCTATGATGTAAGGTGACTCGCTTCTACCAACGAGAATAGACGCGACTAGCTTTCTTAGCTTCACAGCAACAAGGACAAAGTCTTTACCACCTACAGTAACATAGTCTACACCGTCTATACCGTTAAGCGGCCTCGCTTCTCTCTCCATAGCTTTAAGCATGTTCTCAGCTAATGCTGACATAGCCTCCAAGTCTTCATCTCCGCCACCACATACTGGAAGACCATCAAACGACAATGCAATGGCCCTAATACCGTGCACTTCAAGAAAACGCATTATAGACTCACAATACTCAGTACTGTCAGAGTTGGAGTTATCAATATTGTTGGACAATAAACCACCCTAACCATAATGATGGCCGATGCGCATTGACCCATCAAACTACCTTTGTAAAAAGGAGTCATATTTAGTTATTAAGAGTAAGTACCCCCATAGGGATATGGAGAGCCCACCATCTAAAAAATCCTTAGAAGCGAGTTCTGAAAATAAACTCCATGCACCTCCTTTAAAGCTTAGAGGGCTGCTCTAAGCCTCTCCTTCTGCTTCTGTATTTCGTAACGTATCCTACCGAGGACAGCACCACTCTCAGCCATTACTACAAGGTATGCATCGCCAACAGTCTCTACTAGGGCAATACCATTGGCGTATTCGACGCTTATTAGCGATAAATCTCCTAGGTTAAACTCAGTGCCGAACTTTAGTGCGTTTTCAACAACGCCAATGATCATTGCTGCTACTGCTTCCTGGTTTATGCCACCCGCAGGTATGACTGCATCAATCACGAAACCGTCCTTGCTAATTATTATTGCTCCACGTACACCCTCTATCCTTGAGATCTCACTTAGTATCCTCTTGGCCGGTGTAGTCGCAGCCATAGCCCCAGCCACCCCATAACGTTCCATAGCAGTACAGTAGTATTTCTACACAGGCTTTAAAGTGTTTTTTGTGCACATGCGAAGCACAATACAGATATGGCTCGTATATCTATAAGTCATAGCATGGGCTATTTAGTGAGTATCCAATATTGGCTTCCAGTTAATGCTTATGCTAAAACTGCTTATAACGATTTAGGAATAACTGGAATAAGGACTTATAGTATGGTCTATAACTTGTTCATAACCTGACGCTCGTATACCAAGAAGACAAGTCCAATACTCTAATACCAGCTTGTTACTTGTTGATCGTGTTGTTTATATTGTATAGTGTAAGGAGCTTAGCTGTCTTTAGGGCACTCTCCCATACATCGTGTATGTAGTGTGAGGTATTAGAAATCATGTAAACACCTTCACGGATTGTCAGGTTGCTTACTGGCGTTAAGAGCATTTTAACAATTATGTCCTTGGTACTTGGGCTAGCTCTTGTATAGAGATCTACTGGTAATGTTCCAAC
>JALTZQ010000214.1 GCA_027046105.1 Pyrodictiaceae archaeon | reverse complement strand
TTGCTTCCAATACTGAAACCATCTACTAATTTAGCAAACTCCTCTGCGAGCAGAGCCACGCTCGGCACTTCAGCCATTATCCATACCTTGAAGTCACTACTCCTCTTTAGGCCTTCTTCCTCCATGATTTTTAGGGCTTTTTCTACCTCCCATGTAGTTCTCACAAATGGCAACATAACCCATACATTGTTTAGTCCAAATTCCTCTCTAACCTTCTTGATAGCCCTTATCTCAAGCCTAAATCCTGGCTCGTATCTTGGGTGGATGTACCTACTCACACCTCTCCATCCTATCATGGGGTTTCGTTCATCAGGCTCGTATTTTTCTCCTCCTTTCAATCCCTTGAACTCGTTTGTCCTGAAATCACTGAATCGGACAACAACGGGCCGTGGATAAACTGCTTGTGCTACCTTAGCTATTCCCTCAGCTAGTCTATTAATGAAGAATTCTTGTCTGTTATTCTCTATCAAGTACATTGGATGATAACCTATCCAATCAGTGAAAATGAACTCTATCCTCATGAGGCCTATACCATCAAAGGGTAAGTGCACATACTTATCTATGACCTCTGGCTCACCTAGATTCATATAGATCTTTGTTGCCGTTACTGGATAAAATTCTCGGAGTACTTCGGGGGTTAGCTGAGGCATTGATGGTTTTACTGATTCTTCACTTCTCTTGCCAATTTCGACTTTTCCTTCATAGACAACTCCACGACTCCCATCAACTGTTACGAGCATGCCAGTCTTTATGGTCTGGGTAGCGTTGCCTGTACCTACAATAGCTGGTATACCAAGCTCGCGAGATACAATTGCTGCATGACTAGTCATACCACCTTCATCTGTAACTATTGCTGCAGCCTTCTTCATTAATGGCACCCAATCTGGATCGGTCATCTTCGTGACGAGAATATCGCCTTCCTTGAATTCTTGTGCCTCTTTACTATGAGGATCAAGTATTACTTTTGCAACGCCAGTTGCAATGCCTGGACTTGCTGGAAGCCCACGAACAAGTACGCGCGTCTCTGAAGCCCCCTCAGTTATGCTTCTTTCTTCAGTCTCAGGAACCTTTCTTAGTCTTCGGCTCCACACGGTTTCATGCCTAGCCTGTACTATGAATATGTTGTTTGGCGAAGGAAGGTCTTTGTCTATAGCCCACTCTATATCCATAGGATTACCATAGTGCCTCTCTATTTGTAGGCCATACTTTGCTAGTATTATAGCCTCTTCATCACTTATGCTGGGCTTTTCAGCCATATCCTCTGGAACTTTTACTTCAACATTCTCTCCTTTCCTTGCATCATAAACTATCATTATTTCCTTCTTGCTAATCTTCCTATCTAATATTTTAAGAGTTTTCTTATCAACAACTATCTCGTCTGGAGTAACTTTTCCCCCTACAACGGCCTCACCCAGACCCCAACTAGACTCTATAACTATGACATTGGTGTCGCCAGTTACAGGGTGAAGGGTGAACATTACACCAGATGATCTTGAATTAACCATTTTCTGGATGACAACAGCCATAGCAGCTTTTTGATGGTCTATGCCGTGTTGCACACGATAAAATATTGCTCGTGACGTAAAGAGGCTGGCCCAGCAAGACTTAACCTTTTCAACAACCTCATCCTCACCCTTAACATTAAGGTAAGTTTCTTGTTGACCAGCAAAACTAGCTTCTGGGAGATCTTCAGCTGAAGCACTACTTCTAACAGCAACAAGTGGACTATCAATTCTAAGTCTCTTACTGAGCTCCCTATAAGCCTCCTTTATGGAGTTCACAATATCCTCTGGTATAGGAGCTTCGAGTATCATCTTGCGTATTTGACTACTAGCCTTATCTAAAGCAGCTTTATCATTTACATCAAGCTCTCTAAGGATGGACATAATTTTCTCTTCGAGTCCTGTAGCCTTAAGGAATTTCCTATACGCATGCGTAGTAACAACAAAGCCTGGCGGAACAGGGACACCTATAGATACTAACTCGCCCAAATTAGCGCCTTTTCCACCTGCAAGATTAACATCGTCTTTTCTGAGATTATCTATCCAGATAATAAGT
>JALTZQ010000213.1 GCA_027046105.1 Pyrodictiaceae archaeon | reverse complement strand
AGTCATTTCAAGCACAAGGCCTAGGAGATGCCTATCCTCTGGTATATGGCATACTCCAAGCCTATAGAGCTTATCTGGAGAAGAATTGGTTACATCAAATCCCCCAACAACTACTCTACCACGCTCAACTCTCCGAAGACCCGTTAACGCTTCAACTAGCTCACGTTGGCCATTACCCTCAACACCGGCTATACCAAAAATCTCGCCCTCACGTACTGTGAATGAGACTCCACGAACAGCCCATGTACCTAAATCACTTCTCACCCATAGATCATGTACTTCCAGTACAACTTTGCCAGGCCTAGCTGGCGACTTAGATATACGTAGGAAGACCTCGCGACCAACCATCATGCGAGCTAGTAGTTCTGGTGTAGCCTCCTCTCTCCTTAAGGTACCAACTACACGGCCTTGCCTAAGTACAGTAATTCTATCAGCAATCTCAAGCACCTCCCTAAGTTTGTGAGAGACGAAGATAACAGCTTTCCCCTCATCACGTAGCCTCCTAAGCGTCTTGAAGAGCTCAGAAACCTCCATGGGCGTAAGATTCGTTGTAGGCTCGTCAAGAATGAGGACATCAACGTTACGGATAAGCATCTTAAGTATCTCGACGCGTTGCCTTACACCGAAAGAGAGTGTTTCTACGGGTGCATCGAGTGGTACTTTAAGCCCAACAGACTCCATGAGCTCTTCTACGCGTTCCCTATTAATACCCTTAAGCCCTAGTACAATGTTCTCATAGGCGGTCATGACAGGGACTAATGCTAAATGCTGATGGACCATGCCAATACCGTGGCGAAGAGCTTCAGCAGCACTACGAAACCTAACCCTACGACCACGTACATAGATTTCACCAGAAGTTGGCCTCAATATACCAGCTAGAATCTTCATCAATGTAGTCTTGCCAGCACCATTCTCTCCTAGCAATGCATGTATCTCGCCACGGCGAACCTCGAAATCAACACCACGTAATGCCACAGTACCGTCCGGATAAACCTTCACGATACCCTTCATGTTAACAAGGCTCTCAGACAATGGCACTCAAACCCCACACCTGCCACAGGGATGCCAGGCCCAACATCTACCAACTTAAGCCCTATTAGCTCTTGGGTAGAGACCTGCAAAGGAAAGCCATGAAACCTCAAGGAATACGCCTTAGCCATTGAACTTTATTTGCCACGGCGTCGTCTCCAAGGTTGCAGCACGCATTTTAAGGCATTAGCACGTCAGGGAATAACGTGTAGTTTCAAGAAGTATTAATTGTAGTGTTGTGGGCCGCGGGGGAAACCACCATTCATCCCACCGGCTGAGCCGGTGCATTCGGGAAGGTTATGGTGGGGCGGGGGCGCTAATCCCGCGGCCTCCCTCTTCTCCGAGTAGGTTAAGTGGATGTGGCTGCGGCTTAGATGGTTTATCCCCTCCCACTATGCAGGTAATACTTAGAGGATATGCTGGGAAAGCATATAGGCTATGGTGTCGATGGCCTTGGGTGTAGAGCTAGCTGTTGGTGTCGAGACCGTTTCTGACCTCCCAGCAGTGTATGTTAGGCGTAAACGCATGCTTGTATTGGCTGATCTCCACCTAGGGTTTGAGGAGGAGGTAGCTAGTCAAGGGTACTTTGTACCACGTGTCCAGTTAAGGCATAGTTTGCATGTTGTAGAGAGGGCTCTTGATGAGACTAGTGCTGACTGGGTAGTATTTGCTGGTGATGTAAAGCATAGTTTTTCTAGGTTAACACGAGCTGAACGGCAGGAACTGTCCAGGCTATTTAGCTTCCTTAATGAACATGGTGTTCGCGTAACCGTTGTACGTGGCAATCATGACAACTATCTACCACTAGTCGCTAAAGACTATGGTGTCGAGATTGTAAAAGAACTATTGATTGACGACTTACTAGTAATCCACGGCCATAAGCCTATTAGCGAGGAGTATCGGGGCCGGGTAAAACTAGTCATTATAGGCCATGAACACCCTAGTATAAGGCTACGGGACAAACTAGGCTATGTAGCTAAACTCCCATGTTTCCTCCACGGTCGTGTAAAGAGTATTGATGCCGAACTCATAGTGCTACC
>JALTZQ010000212.1 GCA_027046105.1 Pyrodictiaceae archaeon | reverse complement strand
GGTCTACGCAGTAGCGCCGCCCAACCACGATAGCCCAGTAGTCGAGATCCATAAAGGGGAACTGAGGGGTAGAACCCTGACACTCCAGCCCAAGGGCCTCCTAGGGAAGATAGCACAAGCCTGGGTAGACTTCGAGCGCTCAAGGGGCGTTAGCCCTGCTTATAGTGACGCAGGCCTAGAACTAAACCTCTGGATAATAGACGAGGAGACAAGTACGGTACTCCAGAGGATAAGTTACTTCTACACATACAATCCTGAAGGTCTATTAAACGGGGATAAGAGGCACTACATTATCAAAATAGCCATCAACACCACACAAGCCAGCACGCAAACAGAAGGCGCTGAAGATCCGTTACAAGACCAATGCACCTACTACTATAACTGGAAGCTCAACTTCAGCGTCACGCCCGAGAGGAACCTATCAGCATATGGCTATGAAAACGTGGAATACCACAACGGTGCTTGGTATATAAAGGCGCCGATATTATCGGTCTATAATAAACACACCTATTCCAGCCCTATATCTTCCTGGATAGGATTGTCTAATGTGGAGTTCAAGGCTGCCATAGGAATAGGATTAGGTATTGAAAAGAAATTAAAGGAAGGTGAGCTGACGGGAGGGCTAGATGGGAAGTCCTATTTAGGCGGCATAACGAGGAGCGTAATTGCTGACTCTGGCTGGAGTACATTACCAATCGGCGGGGAAGAGTGGGCCTATATATGGATCTGGGCTAGACCAGTCATGTTATTCTACAACGAGTATCTAACCATTCAATGCCCCGACTTTACATATAAGGAATACACTGGCTGGGATAAGATAGAATTCTTCGTACAGGACATAATAATAGAGTATGCGGGGCAGATCGGGGGAAAAGACCTTTACAGAATAATAGGTAGCGAATCGTACAGCCCCCTCCCAAGCTATATTACTAGCTGGCTCTTTAACAACACCTTATCCGAGTATATACATGTGATAAGCCTTGACAAGAACAAGGGCCACAGTTTTAGCTTCATACTACTCCCTATAAAAGCGTGCGCACCCAGCTTCGAGTTACCTCTAGGAGCATCCTTAGCAGAGGTTCTAGCCTCCACCGGATTGCCGCATTTCGCACCGCTAGCTGCCATGATGACGCCTTCAATACCACACGAAGGGTTAGAAACCATATACGTGAGTGGAGGTGTTTATAATCACGGGCCCCTAAGTGAGGATTTGTACCTTAGAGTTTCGAAGCTGCAATATAGGAAGGATCCACCTTGGTGGAAGCCATGGGAGGACCCCTGCTACTACCAACTCCCAGCGTTCATGTATATCGAATCGCGATAACTAACAACCATAATATAGGGAAAGCGCCTATTTAGAACCCTTGAAACTTACTACCACATCTTTACTGGCAACAGGCTTGTTTCCGGGAATTCTTTGTCCCGTAACGGTGTTGATCAGTTATATCGAATGAATGCGAATATGGGTATAAATCGTTGGAAGCCTAGTATTAGGATTAAATGGCTAGTCTAGGTGGTGCCTATACTTATCTAGAAATTCCTCTTTATAGAGTATGTTATTCATGCTTTCACCTGTCTCTTTTAGGAATTTTACTAGCTCCCTGTCCCTTGTTAGAAAGCTTAGCTTCCTAGTCTTTGACGTAGTGTAGAGGAGAAGGTCTATAATATCTTTATAGCCTTTTCTCCTTAACTCCAAGGCTTTCATGTAAGCCCTTTACCGTTGGATAAGCCAGGTTGAAGGATTCCCTTATGGATCTTAGCCCTACTTTAACCCTGCGTCTGTCATAGGTTAGTTTAGAGAGCTTGCCTAGTATCTCCAAGTATGCTAAAGGGTGTGTAGTAGATTGTAATCTCTCCAGACTTATACATTTTCTCTAAGACGACTAATAGCTCCTCAACACCTTCAACTCCAACACCAACTACTCGTAGCAAGTAAGTCGTGTCTAGTAATACTCTAATCCTGGTTCTCGAAGAGTTCACGCTGCATCTCCTCTGAGTCTCTTTCAAACTCCTCAAACTTAATAGTAGCAAACTTAGGGCGCCTGAGAGCTAGCTCGAAGGGGTCTAGGAC
>JALTZQ010000211.1 GCA_027046105.1 Pyrodictiaceae archaeon | reverse complement strand
ACTCTGCATTCCCTTGGGGCTCGCGGGGGAGCTAGCAAGGCTAGGGGGCTCAAGCTTCAACGAGCTCAGAAGGGCTGATATAGCCTTCCTAGCCAGAGTCTATCCTGAGACCGACGAGGACGAGCCCGAGTATGGGGAGTGGGAGGAATACGCCTGCAGCCCCCTGTGGACTCTGAAAGCCGTAGACAGGCTCTCAGCCCTCCTGGAAGGTGGCGGGGAGGGCGTAGCCAAGCTGGAGTCCACTTTGAGGCTCCTCCTTGAAGGGGGTAATAGTAGGTCCTACGCCTTCATACGGGCTACCCTACTAGCGGGGGTCAAGGCTACATTGTCCATCCAGGGGCTGCTGGAGAAGTATGAGGGTGAGGTTGGGGATGTGGAGGGCCTCCTCAGCCTTAAGGCTGGCATACCAGCACTAAACTACTCCCTGAGGGAGCAAGCCGTAGAGGCTTTGATGAGGGTGGAAGCAGGCATTCTCCAGGAAGCTGGCGTACCAGGCGTGGCAAATGCTGAGTGGGACGGCGATGCCGGGGGGTTTAGGGTGGAGGAGGGCCTTATAGCACCCCCCGAAGCCCTCCCAACACTATACCTGAAACGCTATAAGGGCCCCATAATAGTCACGCCGCCCCTCCAAGACCTTATAGAGGAGGTCCTCAGAGAAGCCGGGGCTAGCTACAGGATACTAAGCCATAGCCAAGATGCTCTGAAGCTTATAGTTGAAGGCTACAAGTAGCTCCACGCTACCTAGCCTCAAGGTAGACGGCTAGAGGCACCCTCTGGTACTCAGCCTCCCTCCACGTACCCTGCCATGGGGGCTCGCCGGCGAACCTGAGTTTAGACAGCTTTATATAAAGGTACTCCTTATAGGGACCCTCATTGTATATGCCACCGTTGAATACAGGCTCTACACCCTCCTCCACCACTACTATGGGGGTCATGGCTGCGATGAGAGTGAAGTGGGGGAGCGCTTCCTCTAGTATCGGCGTTAACGCGAGGCCCGCTGGCAATATGAACTCGCCCGAGCCCCTACCAGCGGCGAGGAGCGCTAGCCTGAGGGGGAGGCCTTCACCTGGCTCGAGCACCCATATTAGCTTATTGACTGATATCTCGTCGTTGGAGAGCCAGCGTGTAATGTAGCTTGGAAGAGGCCCTTGGGCTTTATCACCCACTACCATGTACAAATCAATCGTATCCTTGCGCCTCATGTACTCGACTGCTATGTCCTGCAGTAGTATTACTATTCTATCAACTCCCGTATACTCCTCGCCAGCGGGGAAGCCGTTACAATACGTTATGTGGTACTCGTTATAGAAGAGCATGAGGGGCCTGGCCCACACCCACACATACCCCCACTCATCCCCGCCCACCTGGTTAAGGCTCCAGTATGAAGTGAGGGCTACATAAGGGCTGGGACCGAAGACCCTGCTAGCGCCTCCAACATAAACCATACCATCTAGCCCCCCAGTAGGGTCTCCCTGCCTGAGCTTCTCTTCAACGCCAGCAGCTATGCCTACCACGGTCATGAACTTTAGCTTACTAAGTTGCACTGAAAACCACACGGAAGCGTTTACAGCGCCGGAGTTGCGAGATTTATTGTAGATTACTAGTACTGGAAGCCTCACATACCATGCTCCGTCACGGTACTTCACGTAATCCTCTCCAAAAACGGAGGGGTGCATCTCTGGCGCTACGCTATACTTAAGCCTCCACGCATAACGTGCAATGCAATCACTCTCATCTCCAGCACTCCCGTCTGTCGCCGAGGGGTCTAGAGCTACCTTGACCGTGTAGTTCCACTTAGCGCCTGAGAGGAGTAGCTCCGGGTTATAGATGTAGTAGTAACTGACCCTCTGCAAGACCTCTCCGCTACCCTCTTCCACTATCCACAGGTTTAGCTCTAAGCCCACGCTACTATACTCGGGGTCTACCCCCCTAGACTCCTCGAACCTAACCCAGGCCTCCGCGACCTCCCCCAGCCGCCCCTTTGGGTATAGGGTTAGGCTTCCCCCCTTAACCTCCCCCCGGAACACCTCCACTACCACATCCCCGCTGTTAGGCGGCGTTAGGGCGTATAC
>JALTZQ010000210.1 GCA_027046105.1 Pyrodictiaceae archaeon | reverse complement strand
TAGTGTTCCAGCTAAGACAACAGCACTAGTGGTGCCATCACCGACTTCTGCGTCTTGGGCTTTGGCGACTTCCACTAAGAGTTTCGCTGCCGGATGCTGAATTTCCATTTCTTTAAGCATTGTTGCGCCGTCGTTTGTTATTGTGACATCACCAAAGCTGTCTACTAGCATTTTATCTAGGCCACGTGGCCCTAAGCTAGTCCTTAGTACTTCGGCGAGTACTTTGGCTGCTAGGATATTGCTTCTGAGAGCCTCTCTACCATAGGTTCTTTGCGTCCCCTCTTTGAGGATTAATACTGGTATACCCTGGAATGCCATTGGGGCACACCTCCAGCCCTCGTTCCATCAGCCTCTTCCCGGGGCACTTCTATATAAATCTTTCCGTTAAAAAGTTAGGTGGATAGGAAGTGAGTGGCAACGCTATATGCACAGTATGCAGACGTAGGAAACCCATATACTTTCATCGTTTTTCTGGGGATAAACTATGTTTGGTATGTTTTGAAAAAAGACTTGCTAAGTATGTCAGAAAAAGCTTTGGTAAGTATGGGCTAGCTATATCCCGACGCATTAAACTAGCGTATATCGTGCACCCTATCTTATTTATTGAATCTATTGCAATGCTGCGTGTTTTTAGCATTGTTGAAAAGGGTTATACAGATTCACTTCTTCTTTTATGGCCTAAGAACAAATGCGGCTGGCTTCAGAAAGAGGCCATAAACAGAAGTATTATATCAATCAGCAATGTAGTTGAATACGAGATTCCATTTACAAGAGATCCGTGTAGACTTGAAAGACTTCTAAGAAGAGACATAAAATTGATCTTGGAAGAAGACAACACTCAATATCATGTAGTTATCCCAATCCCGCGTGAATACGTAGTGCAAACAGCACTTTATGGTTTAACTAAGTTAGAGAAATGGTGTCTATATGACGCCGTTAAGCCAGTGATAAACGCAGGGATGTTGAGATTTATCAAGCCATTTTACGAGATCAGTTGGGAGGACATGCTTACTTACGCTGTTTTGCAAAAAGTTGTACATCCAGGAATAAGCCAATGTAAATGGAAGATAGAAGCAACTCTCTTAGAAGCATTAGCTGATGTGATAGCCTCTGGCGGGCCAGAGCTCGTATACTCATCTACGACCTTGCTTCTTGAATTAACAAAAGCATTAGAGGAGATCAGAAAATGTGCAATGTGCGGTGGGCCAATGGATGGTAGAGTTGCTAACAGTGTTTGTGAGATATGTGGAGGCTTACACTAATGATAATGGTTCTTCTAATATATAGTTAGTTTCAGACCCAATTTTGCAGGGCTTAGATTACGGCTCCTCAAGGCGTTGAGAATGCCCCTCCTAATGGCGTATTTATCTGCTGAAGGGTTACCGTAGAAAACTCCTATTTGTTCCCATGCTAATTTACCATCAATATAAAGTCTTAATCTCTCTGAGGCTCCTTTCTTGAGTCCAAGTTCAATCGGGGCATCAGGTACCATCCTTACATCGGCTTTTGCCACTAACATTACAGGCTCTACAACTGAAGCCACATCATCTGCAATACTAGCAACATACCGGCCGATGGGACTTGAACTATCGTATAAGACAATCAGTACAAGCTTATTTTTAGATATGAGTTCTCTCAACTCATCTCTATTTTTGATCTCGACGACCAAGACCACGTTTCACCATAATGTTCCTTATAATTTCTTTTTCTGGCTCACTAAGTCTAAGTTCAACCTCTACGCCAGTATGTTCCTCGCTCGGTGACCTTATATCTTCTCCGATAAGCACATAACCTTTCTCTATAATCTCACGCAACTTACTAAGCTCAGTGGTTTCAGCAAATTCAATAAGTCGTTGCTCAAAATCAATAGCTTTCTTTAAGTCATTTTCTTTAATTTCTCTACCACAAACGAGACAAATTAAATCAGGAGTTATAGCACGAAAACCACAGTAAGGACACGATAAGGGGGTTGGTTTTCCATAGGTTTCCCATAAATATCTTAATTGGGGTAGAAGATCCCACCGTCTATACTTTTCTATATGCTTGTACAGTTTTGCAATATGATTAACAGCCACTGTCGCGCCATTAGCTATAACGAATTCCAGTTGCTCTTCATTTAATTCATCTAACTTTTCAAGGACATATGCGGCAGCCATCATATACAATTGATTCAATGTGGCCCTCATTTTTGAAATAATAGTGTCGACGGCTGGTCTAGAAGAGTATGTTGATAAAATACCTTCAATGATTGGGCGTAGCATCTCGCGGTACTGGTCCCTTGTTAGGCCAAGAACGTCTAATCCAAGGGAAGAGATTGCCTCATCAGTAATCTTTTCAATAATAGTATCGACATTAATGGTTTTTTTCTGGCTTGTACTCCTTTTTCTCCTTCTTGAGCCATGTAAACTCGTAGTGTGACTTTTAGTGGTTCGGGAACTGGTTGTGTGTTTGTATCTTTTCCTTCTCACCAAACCTCATCCGGTAAAGAGAGGTTAGAATATGCTGCTTATAACTAGTATGGTGGGTAAGGTGCTATATGGGTTAAAGCTCGCATGTTGTACAAGTGCTGTTTTGAGTTAGCTCGACGGTTATTGTCCCATTTTTTTCCTTGGTTTCAAAGATTTCGTTAAGCTTTTTGTCACGCTTTATCTCGTCTAATCGCATATTCTTTTTCAAGTGCATCATTCGCATCCTGCTCCTCTTTCGTAAAAGCCTCTTCCTGTTATGTTCCTCCTTTGCACCGAAGACTATTACTTGGTGACTCTTACTCTCATCGCGGTATACTGTAACGCCTTTTAGACCGGCAAGCCATGCTACAAAATAGATGTTGTTAACAAGAGTTTTGTCTGCGTTTTTTGGCAAGTTTATAGTCTTGCTTATGGCTTGATCTACGTATAGTTGAGCTGCTATTTGGTGTGCAAGATGATACCATGGATCGAAATCCATGGCAGTTGCGAATATAGTCGCTAATTTCTCCACTTCGGCTAGAAAACCGTTACCTATGTTGCGTGTTAGTAGGTTTTCGCGTATATCATCAATAGCCCAGCGTAGCGAACCTTTATGTCTGCTAATGATAGCATAGATATCCATGATGGTGTCTTCGTCAACGCTGTATCTTTTTGCAATGCTAAGCAGTTTGTCACGGAATTTGTTTACAACTTCTAGGAATTCGCCAACTGTAACTCTCCTCTTATAGACCAATGCGAAGTAAGGTTCAATACCACTACTTGTGCCTGCTAAGATGCTTATTGTACCAGTAGGAGCTATGGTTGTTACAACAGTGTTACGGGGAGCCTTTGCTCCCCTTAGTCTACCATATGTCTTAAGCACCTCCCAAGCCTTGCTGGGGCTGAATATGGCAAGAGCAAGTAGCAGATGCGGATCATTTGCAATCTCTGTAGGAGTTTCATGTAATGCTCTCTGGTAATTGGCTGTATTGACGCCAAACACTTTTCTAAGAACACGACTAATAACATCTTTGCGTATAAGTTTCACTGAACCATCTGCTTCAATCCTTTCCCTAAATGCACCTGCCATCATCTTTATTGTGTTGCTGGATAAATTCACGTTATGATACTTAACTTTAATCCATATATCGTCGGCTACAATAACGTCTGCAGCCTTTACAAGCGCTGGAGTATGCAATTCAACCAATCTCTCGGGTTCTTCTTTTTCTACACATTTCATGGTTTTCCAATTGAATCTTTTACACTCAAATGCTGGTGCGTGGCCCTTCTCTGCACCTAGTTCCCAGCTACGTTTCCATGCAAATACTTCAAGTGCAGCTATACTAATCAGTGTGAAGGCTACAGCTTCCTCACTATCATAAGGTATTTCGAGCTTGGCTAATGCGTCAGCAAGCCCCATGACTCCGAGACCAATTTTTCGCGTAAACTTATTGGCGACGTCTTGTCTAGGGTCAGGATGTTTATTCAAGTCTATAATTGCATCCATTGCCTCAACTATTATCATGAGGTCCTCATAGAATAAGTGGAGGTCAAAGATGCATTGCTTGTTTTCACTACATTTAACATATTTATCAAGTGCGATACTGCCAAGGTTGCAGCTCTCGAAGGGGTATAAGGGTTGTTCTCCACAAGGATTTGTTGCAACAACTACTCCAAGCCATGGAGTAGGATTCCACTTATTATGATTATCAACGAAGAATAGACCCGGATCACCACCCAACCACGCGTTCTCCACAATCTTGTCCCATAGTTGTCTTGCCTTGATTCGCCATACATGCTGATTCTTAATATCTAGGTTAGGCTTGAAACCCAATAATTTTGACCGTATGTAAAGGGCTCTAAGTGCCCGCTCTACTGCTTCATCGACTACATCTTCAAATAAGTTTAGATAAGGATTTTCTAGTAGCCATGGAGCCTTCTCTACTAGCATACCAAGCTTACCAAGGCCAGTGGCCTTGGAAACACTGTAATGTAACGTATAGATGCCATCCTTTTCACTATATCTGGGATTAACCAATAGCCATTCATCATTGTCCATGACGGCTTTCATAAACGCATCATTGACAGCTACACTTATGTTGAAATTTGTAAGATAGGTGTCATGGAGAGGAGGCTCCTTAGCTTGTATAAATCCTGCATCTTCCACACTCCAAAATCCTTTAGCATTTAAAAGCTTAGCAATAACCTCCTTAAACTCTTTGTCTACTTCATAACCTTCAGACTCAACTTCATTGATGAAATTGTTAATGAGTTCTAAGATGTTACGTATTATGGGAGGTAGGCTATTCGCTAGTGCTGTCCATGAATCAAAGCCTGGCGTGAATATGTCTGGATGCCAGATATGCATGATACCCATATTTGCGCCTCGTCTTTTCCCCCCTTGCTTCACAACTTCAGTAACCATATCGTAGAGCCGCATAAATGAAACTGGTCCACTAGCTACACTACTAGTCCCGCGAACAGCATCCCATCGTGGACGTAATTCACTAAAGCTAAAGCCTTGGCCTCCACCCCATTTAAAGGTCATGGCTTGGACATGCGCAGCATCCATTATTGATGACATATCATCGTATACTGGTGTGACATAGCATGCGGACAGGGTGCCACGAGCCCCATTTACATACATGTTGAATAGTGTTGGAGAGTTAAAGACAAAGCGGCCGCTGATCATTATCTTGTACAGCATATTTGCTTTCTTCTTGCCTAGTACATTAGAGAAGCCTTCAGCTACCCTACGGTAAACCATACTAGGGGTTTCCATGAATAAGCCATGCTCATTACGTGTCATGTACCTAGCCATAAGGACGCGAATTGCATTGTATGGAAATTGCAGATCGTCCTGGCACAGGTCACTAGCTTTGACACATGAGGGAAGATGTGCAAGTTTGCCACCATTGGGAGCGATACCATCTCCATAGGCTACTCTCACCTGCGTATAGATATCAGTGAGTAAAAGCTCCTTTGCCTTATTTTCCGCTGAAGGATCAACCATTGAACGCCGTATCAACTCTAATTGTTGCTTATCACTAGCAGTCTGCAATTTACCCCCTACATAGTAACTTCCACGGTAATACTATGATAGTGTGTATAGATCCTGGGCTGTTCTCTACACTATTGTTTTTCGTGTCAATAGCGATTAATAATAATTCTTTACTAGTTCTTAATGGCTGCTCCTGACAGGCAATACAATAACCTCTATAGCCAGCATTGTACGGGATACCCAGAGAAGTTAGGATATTAGGGGGAGCACCATACAACGTACTTATGGAGACAAGCAATGGATGAGGAGGCATTGTCACTTCTGGACCAATATCTTGGTGATATCATAGAATATGTTATTAACAAATTTCACTATGATGTAGACCTTGATGATGAATATGGCGACCTTCTATCTTTCATATATTATCGACTAGTAAGAGCATGGTTTAAAGGTAAAAGGCCTACGCTGACAGAGCTAGAAACTATGCTACAGCGTGCCCGTAAGCAGCGAAGGCAACTTGAGATACTACTGAGCTTTCTTATAAGTAGGTACGTTATGAGACAGAAAGGAGCATACATAAGACATGAGAGACAGAGTGATCATTACTAATCCAAGCAAGTCAGTCCAGAATATGGATGAGGACACTTGCCCCCCGCGACCCTAAGGGGGATGAAGAAATTACCGCGATCTGACACAATGTCATTCCTTTACGTACAAGTATCAGCGGCTACCATTGTCTTCATTAAACATATCTATCTGTAGCGGTCAAGCTCTTCATCCAGAGTTATTTAATCTCGAATGGGGGTATTAGTGTTACTCTTTCAGTACACTCGTGCTTCCACATAGCCATAGGCTACGGTTACATCTGGCCGGGCATTCATCATTGTTTTCCAAGACTTAGCCTGCACTAATCACCTGAACATCCTTGTTGTGTAGGTGTCTCTGTGGAATTAATGTTTTTAGAGAGACGTTGTGGATTAAATACCAATTGGCGATGGTGATGCCTTGGACGTGTTGAGGGTTGCCGGTGATATAAGCCGTGGTCACCGAGCCACACCAACTCTCTTGGGAATTGAATTGGGACCTTCCTTCCTCTTTTTCCACATGTAGTATTGAAGCAAAAGTTTTTCGAAGGATAATTGTTGAACCCATGTTATCCCTACTTGCACTACTTAACAATTGTAATAAGATCCTATGTGAGTTAGTGAATGACTGCATACGCGTTACTGATCGCGGAGGATACAACATAATAGTAAATAATCCTAGAAAAGCATGTACAAAGCTCAAGTCTGCAATGGCTCCATTAGCTAATCTTTCATCACCTTACACCTATCTAGGACCTAAAAGGATTGTAATTGAGGGCAATGAGTATGGACAATTTCTGGCTACGGATTTATATACAATTGAAGAAAATTCTCTCATTATTTGCCGGCCTAGGCTAGGTTGTGAAAGATGGAAACAAAGAGTTAAATTGATAAATGAAATGGATACAAACATTCATGCTCCCTATATCATGTTTCCTTCGTTTCTGGCGCGAAGGAGAATAAGATTATTTAAGAGAGAATTCATTGTTGAAGCCCCATGGATCTGTGTTGAAGGAGCGTCAGAGGCTTATGCAATGCTTTGTGCTGGTGAGAAGTGTATTTTCACAATTACTGCTAACGGTAAGGTAATAGTAAACGATGAAGCATATTTACTTAATAATAGTAAATGCAGGTATGCCTTCATGGAGAGAATAAGGTATGGGATGAAAGTCTTGGCTAATAAAGACCTGATTAATATACGTAATCCACCCGTATTCTTTGATGGTACACCTTTGCCCTTAATGTTAAGGATATTGAGTGATAATGGTCGACAAAAGATAGAGGCAATACTGTGGAACCCTCTTGGCATAGCAACACATGCCACACTTAGATTATCTAGGCTACGTGCACTAAACATACATGTTGTCAATATAGCTGGTGGTGTTGAAAGAGTAAAGGCTTCAGATTATGGTGTGCATATACCTATAAGTAAGCATAGCATTGTAAAATTATACGTGGATGCACAAAAAACTCTATTCTAGCCTCTTGGACACGGGTGGGACGAGTTATTAGATATTATGGATTGTAGTCTTCTACATGCCTCGCAAACATACTCAACTAGTTCAACAGAATCATGGTAGCCTCCTGCTATCCTTTCAGCTAATACTTGTATTTTTCGACGTAGTTCTGCATCGGAGAATATTATATCTACTAACTCGCCGCCTCGCCTCCTCAATAGATAGTTAGATATTGCGGCAGGTGTTACCCCTAGTAGCTTTGCGACTCGATATGTTGATAGCCCATACTCCTTAACTAGTAACATTGTGACAGAAGCTCTTATTGCAGGGACATATTTCCTTGCAGCTATTTCGCAAGGTGTCGTAAGTAAACTTGTTGTGTTCAATACTTTGCTTCCCCTAGTAACACTCGTTAAAGAAGGGTCTTGATTAAGTTTATGGGGTTTGCATAAGAGGGAGATTTGCCTACGCTATTTTACAACAAAACAAAAACAGAAGAGCAAAAATCCATATCAGCCCCCCAGCAACTAGGCAGCTAGAGACTCGGCTGATAAGAGTGCACGACCCTGTAAGAGTGGAAATAGATGCAGAAACTCGTGAAGCTATACGTGAAGCGTTAGAGGATATGGTGAAGCCCGTAGAACTGAATGTTTTCATTGGACCAAGCTGCCACTATTGTGATGAGGCTGTAAAGATAGCTAAAATACTTGAGGAAGAAGCACCAATACGGGATGGTAAAAAGCTGCTAAAGGTAAACATATATAGGAAGGGCGTTGATGATGACGAATTTAAGCGTCAGAATGTAGAAAGGGTTCCATCCGTAACTTTACTCGACGGAGTTATTAGGTATACTGGTACACCTTCAGGAGAGGAAATAAGAGGCCTCATTGAAACGATCATAAGGATTTCTCAAGAGGATAGTGGCCTAGATGAGAGAACAATCAAGATACTAAAGGATGAGCTAACCGAGGATGTACACGTGGAAGTTATAGTTACACCTCAGTGCCCTTACTGTCCCTACGCTGCTCTACTGTCAAATATGTTCGCATATGAGGTATGGAGAGCTGGTAGGAAGAACTTTATCGCAGACACAGTAGAAGCATATGAGAATCCCGATATAGCTGACAAATACAATGTAACATCGGTACCCGCCATCGCAATAAACAACGTATTAGCATTTGTTGGTGTACCCTACGAAGAGGACTTTATAGACAGGATACTTGCTGTAGTCAAAAGGAGGGAACAAGTTAAAGCAACAATAATAGGCGATAGTGCAACTGGCCTCCACTAACCCTGGGACATTAAGACAAGAAAATCTACGTAAGCTTGTGTTGGCTCCTCAGCCAAATGCCTTCTTCTCATCGCAACTTTCCCATGCTCAACGACGGGAGTATTCATCACTGGAAATAGTGGTTACCAATGCTACTTCTTTCCTGATACTAACTCGTTTATCTTTTTCTTCACTATATCAGCAACGATTTTGCCATCGACTCTACCCCTAAGTACGGTCATGACCCTACCCATAATCTTTCCAAAGGCTTTCATCCCCTTCTCCTTTACTTCATCACTTAGTTCATACATTATTTCCTCTATTACTTTTTCGACTTCACTTAGCTTTGCCTTTTTTAAGCCTAGCTCTTTGATGGCATCATCTACTGTCTTCCTGGGATTCCTTGATATATATGAAATAATATCCTCTATGGCGTCTCTTGTTATCCTTTCTTCAGCAAGAGCCCTAATAAGATCTTCAAGATCCTCATCATCTATGTTTTCCACTGGTACACCGTCTCTAGCAAGACTCCTCAGTACATTCACTATGATATGTGCTATAAGTGAAGCTGGTACCTTTCCACGATATTTTTCTGCAAGCCTCTCGAATAAGTCTAAGCGTATGTCTCTAACGATTTGTCTAGCGAGTTCCTCACTCAAATCATATTTTCTAACAAGTTTCTCTACCTTGACATGTGGTGGTTCTGGAACAATCCTTTCCGCTTCATTGATTAGATCCCGTGTAATCTCAACAGGCGGAATATCGGTTTCCGGATACATTCGTGCGGCGCCAGGCTGAGGCCTCATGTACCGCGTTGTTCCATCTGGCTGTGCTGCTCTTGTCTCTTTAGGTATACCCTCTGTTGCTTCTGCAGCCCTCTCTATGACTGCTTTGAGCGCCTTTCTAGCTCTCTTCTCCTCATCAGCTACTATTACTACTGCGTCTTTACCTTTAACCGCACCCAATCTTTCATATACAGTTTCTAGTTCTTTTAATTCTATACCGTATCCTGGCAGCTCATCGCTATGAAATATTCCTCCCACACCGCCCCAAAACCTAGCATAGTCGGCTAATTCTCTACCAAACCTATGGCCAGGCATGACCTCTACTCTTAATAGTCCATGAAATCCAGGTAATTTTGCTGCTAATACCTTTCCTCCATCGCTTAATGCCTTCCTAATAACCTTTGACTTTGTCCTCCGAAAAACATCTGTTACATCAACAATAATGCTATTTTTCAAAACAA
>JALTZQ010000209.1 GCA_027046105.1 Pyrodictiaceae archaeon | reverse complement strand
ATTATGAAGTCAACCACGCTAAACCTGATTGTGCCATTGTATATCATTTCTCTTAGCTCTGGGTACAGTTTCTCGTAGAATGCTCTACAATAGGGACAAGCATAGTCCTCGAATATGAGCAATTGTAGTTTTGCGTCCATCGAGCCCCAGCCAGGCAACTTGGTAAGATCGGGCTTGTAATGTATCTCATAGCCGCTACCGTCACGTAATAGGCGGGCTAACTCAGCAGCTAACTGTGTTTTAAACCCATACGCATTGCTACCTAGTTTTATCATGTAGCTTGTTCCTTCGTCAATTGGATTCTCGGACACTACGATCACGGTAGGGTAGATTGTAGGTGGTTTATTTACGCCGAGTTTTCCAAGATCTGCTATACTTATTCGTTCAACACTATCTATTTTTGCTAAGATATACTTCTCTAAAGCCTTCAATAATGTGTTGATATCGTTCCTCGCTTTGCCCCATTTAGTTTCTCCATCAACAACGTAGATGTGTGCACGATACTTATAAGTCATTTCTAGTCCTAGTCTATCAGATAGCCACACTAGAATCCCATAGTCTAGAAGCTTGTAATCACCAAGACTAAGTGTGGAAGCACCTTCAAGTGCAGGGATATCACCATAGATTAATAGAGCCGGATAAGCACGTAGATCGAGCCCTAGGGTTTTTGCATCAACACTACATACATCAGCCTTTATTCCTTGCTGGGCAAGGCTTTGCCTAAGGAGCTCAACGAGATTTTTGCCTGCCACTTGCTGTTTGGTATTGTTGTACACGTATAGTATTGCTGGCTTATTGCACTCAGTCAAACCAGCTCCCTCTACCTCCTCGCCCTGAAAGATGCCTTGTTGGCTTGGATTAATCATTTGAGGTGCTAGTACTATAATTACTGCGGAGAAGGCTAGTACAACGACTACTAGACCAATAATAGCCCACTTGCTAAACATTCCTTCTCACACCACTCAACTACATCTAAGCATGGGGATGTTGTGTTCCTACTAATAAATTAGGTTGCCGTGGACTAGGAGGCGACGCCATAGCTAAAAGCCAGTACTCTATGTGTTTCTCTCATCCGATTGGTGCCTTAACTATATCTCTCCGCTTATTCTCGTCCCGTTTAGCACTGCAGTCAGAGAGATTAATCATGATGTAACGGTATAGTATGAATGCGAGTAATGTGTTAACCATAGCAACCCATATGCGTAGTAGTAGAAGTGCTACCCCGTCAGGAGCTACTAGCATTAAGAGAGTCATTGTCATTAATGCTGCTAGGAGCATGGTTTGTTTTAGTGTCATCCCTAGACAGCGTCTCAACAGCTATACCCATAGCTTCTAGGCATGAATTCAACTGCCTATAGTACTTTACTATGTAGAATGGTGCAAGAACACCCATAGCAGCTAGTGCCAATGCAAGCTTTTTTGCATCCTTTTCCGACGGCTTCCGTATATAGATGCCTCTTTGCGAGATTACTTCTGTGCCCAGATAGCATAGCTGGTGGAGAATGTATAGGATGTTTAGCGCTAAGTATGTGTAGGGTACGCCTAAACCAGCCATTCCAAGAGGCCATGCGTTTATGGCTCGTGCCAGTCTAGCTGATAAGGCATATACTCTAAGCCTTGTGTAGTCATTATCTTTCGCGATGTTAGTTATGGCTTTAATTAGTCTATTACAGTGAAAGTGTTTCAATGCCAAAGCAATATAAGCTGATGTTGAAAACCAGTATGCGATGAACAAGTAAAGCAAAGTCGTATCATGGGGATACAATATTATTGTTGCTAGAGCTATCAAGTATGTGAAAGGCAATAATAATATGAGCGACACAGTTATCGTACTAGGCATTATCATGTCTTCTCCTCTACCTCGTTCACGCTAATGGGTAGATAGGTGTAAACTGTAAAGCCATACGTGGTTGTCGCAGTTGTGGCTTCTAGGCTAGCATCAATCTCCCTAAGCCATTCAGCTAGGAGGCGAATCGAGACATATACATCGGCAATAGCGCCTTCCCAATGACCAGTGTAAGATTTGCAAAAGACGGTGTCGTTTCTGCATGGTGAAGCACCTGTTATTATGGCCGGGATTACAGTTAATGGTTGTTGCGGTGGCGGACTTCGTGGCGGTATGGCGATGAGGGTTCTTCTATAAGGCCTTGAGGTATTTTCCCCTATACTACTTGGTTCACATTCAATCGTGTATGTTAGTGCCTTGACAACATAGTTGTGTATTTTCAAGTTGACCCTTATCTCCTTAAAATGGTAACCATTTCTTGATATATAATCTCGTATCTTTGTAAGCACCCCATGATTTACATAGTATAGTTCGGCGTAGGTACTAGCATGCTTTTCTACGGTGATGGTTGGGTAGCCATTACAAAGACCTACGCCGTCCACTACACCACTGCCTGCAAAGAACGATCCAGCTAAGAGGCTATGTAGTGGTCCACCATAAACCATGTTGCCCATTGCAGCAAATAGTAGCGCCATAATTAGCATCATCCCCTTCTTAGTAGCCCGTTGACTAGAGACTCGTGGTAGCCAGAAATAGTATTACTGGCCACATCACCGCCTTGAGGGAGGTTAATGAGATTAAATGGTGCACCAGACTGGTTCCTTGATATCTTTACAGCAGAGGCAGAAAAGTTAGTTGAACAGTTAACTACAATAGCTTCTCGTAAGCTAGGCCTAGAAAATTATTGGTGGGTAAGTGGACTCCCTGAACCAGCAGATGAACGTGTATTAGTGGCTGCAGTTGATGGTGGCGGGGGATTACAGCCGCTATCGGGTGGTGGTGCTATATACGTGGCGCGGGCTTTCGGCAACATTCCTAATGCTGAACCCGTGCGCGAACTAGAACTGCGTATATATCCTGTACGAGAATCGTATATTCTTGATGCTCTACGCACTTGGGTTGAACACCGTGTTGCGGTAAGGTGTATAACAAGGTTAAAGCAGGGCTCCGCGCTTTTAATGGATGGTAGTTTTTGGGCTATTGTTGTCGCGAGCGTTAAGAGGATCATTAAGACAGCCCTTTCTAGGAATATAGGGCTAGGTTTAGCTTACGCATCACTAATTGGGGCATATGTTATAGTTGAGATTATGGAGCTAGTTAGAGTAGCTAAAAGTAATGGCATAATATTAGCTTATGTCTCAAAAGATCATAGCTACAAGGTTCTCAAGGAGCTCGTTTTAGCGAACTATATTGCTTCTAGAGCATACAACGTGGGGCATGTAATCAGAAAAGCTATCGAATGGTATCCTATCACCGATCGGGATTTATTGATTTCTCTAAGAAGAAGCGTTGATCCAGGTATGCGTGTATTCTACGATAGTTTACTGGATAGCAATTATCGTGACACAGCCTTCATTATTGATCATGTAGGTGTTGATACTGGGTTTACACAGCCACTTAGACACCCGCCTCCACGATATCTACGTGAGGCTCTTCTAAAGCCAAGTATACAAGAGGTGATTGAAAAACTATGTACACGCATCGAAGCAGTACTTGGTGAGCGTGATGCTGAAGAATGCTGGGGTATACAACAAAGACTTACTTCTAGCTTAGAGCAAATGCCTTCAGTGTTTTCGATGTACGTTAAGCTTGGATTAGAAGATACTCCAATCCTAGTTGAACTACCGATTGGGCATGAATGGTTCTTTGCTCCAGGACGCAAGTTCATTCCCTTGAACAACATGTATGAGTCATTAGTTTCTGTTCTTGTTCGTGACTATGCTGGCCCAGACTACTATAATCTACCCTTGGTCTCTGCTCACATAAATGCCTCGCTGTCAAGTAGACAATTGTCTAGCTACATGGCTCTATTGGAGGCTCTCGCCTCTACTAGGGGAGTAACATTATCCTTTGCCCGAAGAACAAGTATGAAGGGGAAGGTGAAAATTAGGTAAGTGCGTGTTTATCATGTGACTATTGGTTCTTTCGCTTTATTACATATAGAGATTGGGTCTACGAAGCTTTAATACAGGTAAGGTTTTACGAGCCTCGGCTATAACCTGCTTGGAGACCTCAACCTCAACATATCTTTGTCCTATGCCTGCATCAACTATAACAACTCCGTAAGGATCTATGACCATACTTCTTCCTGTGAAATTTTCTCCATAGAGGGCTGACACGGCAACATATACGGTATTTTCATGTGCTCTACTACGTGCAAGAAAGGCCAGGGTTTCCTCCTTCAATGGTCCTCTATACCATGCTGATGGAACAGCTATGATGTCTGCTCCTTGAAGTGCATATGTTCGAAATATCTCCGGAAATCTAAGTTCAAAACATACTGCTATAGCTAGGTTAAAGCCCTTTATATTGACTATAGGTGATAAGCTATCTCCCTTGTCGAAGACACTTGATTCCCTATACCCATATGCATCAAAGAGGTGTGTCTTACGATAGATGGCTTTTAATTCCTCGTGAGGATCAATCACGATTATGGTATTGTATAACTTTTTCTCGGTTTTCTCGAACAGATGCCCAACAACAAAGCTATTGTATTCGGATGCTATCTTCTTTAGCATCTCTACCCAGGGCCCATCGAGGGCTTCCGCATCTTCCATTATTTGTTCACGTTTAAGCCCTGTTGGATCAAACATAGTATACTCGGGCATTACTAGTATATCAGCTTCTATTCTTGCCGTAGAAAGGAGGCTCCTTAACCTACTAGCACTTTCGTTTTTATTAGATGAAGCCGACAACTGTAGTATACCTACGCGGAGTGTCTCCGGCAAAGACCGCGCCCTCCCCGAAGATTTTGCTGGGTTAGGGTCTTAACTGCCCCACACAATAACCCTGGCGGTTGGAAACAAGTCAGGGTGTTGTGGTGCTATGCAGCGCCAAGGGTTCCAGAACCCTTTCAATGCAAAGGAACGTCTTTCATCGCCTAGGGGCCCGGTAACCGTCTATAGGCTTGATAAACTTGAAGAAGCGGGTCTTACCAAGATATCAAAGCTTCCCTTCACAATAAGAATTCTACTTGAAAACGTGCTTCGTAATGTTGATGGATTCCTTGTCACTGAGGATGATGTTCGTAAGGTTGCTTCATGGCCTAAGGGTGCAGGAGAGGAAGTAATCCCTTTCATGCCTGCTAGAGTGGTAATGCAAGACTATACTGGTGTGCCAGCTGTTGTAGATCTAGCTGCTATGCGTGATGTAGCTGCATCTTATGGCTGTAACCCCCGCATAGTGGATACAATGGTTCCCGCCCACCTCGTGATCGACCATAGTGTACAAGTTGACTATTTCGGTACAGCATATGCAGTTAAACGTAACATGGAAATGGAGTTTAAGAGGTACAAGGAGCGCTACGCGTTGTTAAAGTGGGCTCAACAAGCTTTTGGGAATTTGAAGGTCATTCCTCCCGGCAAGGGCATTATACACCAGGTTAACCTGGAGTATCTAGCAAGTGTAGTCGAGTACCGTGTACGTAACGGCGAGGCATTAGCCTTTCCTGACACGCTAATAGGCACAGACTCACATACAACGATGATAAATGGTATTGGCGTACTCGGATGGGGCGTAGGTGGTATAGAAGCGGAGGCGGTTCTCCTAGGTCAGCCCTACTACATGCTTTTACCCGAGGTAGTTGGTGTTAAGCTTGTAGGTGAACCTAGGGAAGGCGTAACACCAACTGATATAGTCTTAGCAGTAACAGAGTTCTTGAGAAAGAAAGCCGATGTAGTAGGCAAATTTGTCGAATTCTATGGTCCTGGTCTCAAGTATCTACTTGCCTTCGACCGTGCAACCATAGCAAACATGGCTCCAGAGTATGGGAGCACAACTGGCTTCTTCCCTGTAGATGAAGAAACGTTGGCTTTCCTGAAACTAACGGGACGCAGTGAAGAGCACGTGGCATTTGTTGAGTGGTATACCAAGCTTCAGCACCTCTTCTATACGGGTGATGAGGAACCGCAATATAGTCAGACACTAGTGTTCGACCTTAGTAGTGTTGAGCCTTCAATCGCTGGGCCGAGTCATCCAGAAGATCGGATACCACTTAGACTAGCGAAAGATGCGTTTAGGAAAGTACTACAACGCTATCTTGAAGAAAATAAGGAGAAAGGCATAGCGACTACGGGAGTCCACACTAGAGTGGGTGATGAAGAAGCGACACTAGACCATGGGTTTGTGGCCATAGCTGCTATAACGAGTTGTACTAACACATCCAACCCTCATGTAATGATAGGTGCTGGAGTGCTTGCAAAGAAGGCTGTTGAAAGAGGTTTAAGAGTAAAGCCGTGGGTGAAGACTAGTTTATCGCCGGGAAGTAGGGTTGTAGTCGAGTACTTGAGGGAGTCTGGTCTATTAAGGTATCTTGAGGCGCTAAGATTCCACGTTGTAGGCTATGGATGCATGACTTGTATTGGTAATAGTGGCCCGCTTCCACGGCCAGTTAGTGAAGCCATAGAGAAACATGGATTATATGCAGTTGCGGTACTAAGTGGTAACAGGAACTTCTCTGGACGTATACATCCCCTCGTACGTGGCAACTACTTGGCGTCGCCAATACTTGTTGTAGCATATGCCATACGTGGAACAATGAACTGGGATCCATTGAATGAACCTATAGGCTATGATCCCAATGGCGAACCAGTATATCTAAAGGATATCTGGCCAAGCATTGACGAGATCAAGGCCGTGATGCGTGAATATGTGAAACCAGAACTATTCAAGAAAAAGTACGAGGACATATACAAGGGGACCGAGGAATGGGAAAAACTCGAGGCGCCAACAGGTGATCTATACCATTGGGATGAAAAATCGACTTATATCAGGCGTCCACCATTCTTCGAAGACTTCACACTTGAACCCCCAGAGTTGGATGATATACGTGGTGCTCGTGTCCTCGTATTGCTTGGCGACAGGGTGACCACAGATCATATATCACCTGCTGGTAGTATACCGCCAGAGAGCCCTGCAGGAAAGTATCTGATAGAACATGGTGTTGAACCTAAAGAATTTGGGACCTACGGCGCCCGTAGAGGCAACCACGAGGTCATGATGAGGGGTACTTTTGCAAATCCAAGGATAAGGAATCTATTAGTTGACCGTGAGGGAGGATGGACAGTGTATTGGCCCACTGGCGAAGTCATGCCAGTATATGAGGCTGCTATGAGGTATCAAAGAGAGGGTGTACCTCTAATTGTCATAGCTGGCCGTCAATATGGTGCTGGTAGTAGTAGAGACTGGGCAGCTAAAGGCCCATACCTCTTAGGAGTAAAGGCTGTAATAGCTGAAAGCTTCGAACGAATACATCGTAGCAACCTAGTTGGCATGGGTATACTGCCTCTACAGTTCATGCCCGGCGAGAACTGGAGAACACTAGGACTAAGAGGGGACGAGATCTATGACATTATAGGCATAAAAGAAGGTCTATATCCAAGAAAGAAGCTAAAAGTAATAGCACATCGACCCGATGGTGAAAAGATTGAATTTGAAGTAATAGCTAGACTAGACAACCCAGTAGAAGTCGAATACTATAGACATGGTGGTATACTAAAATATGTGTTGAGAAAATTAATCCGGGAGTGTAAGCAAGAGCGGGGCTAGGGTGTGTAGAAGCCGCCACCAGCAGGTGGTATTATAGCAACTGTATCGCCATCATTAAGTCTTGTTGAAAGTCCATTAAGGTATTCGATGCTTCGACCATTAACAAGTATTGTTATTGGCATACCAGTAGACGAAGATAGCTCCTGAACAGCTTTCTTTAATCCAGGAGCTTCTTCGTATAGTTTTTCTAGGAGATCCTCAACGGTAGCATTATCTTCCAACTCTACTACCTTTTGCATCCAGCCGGTTTGCTCAGAAAGTATGCCAAAAACCTTAACTGTAACACGCACCCTCCACACCCACTATGCAATATACCGTTGTAACTTATTTTCAGTTTAGGATGCCTACATCACTACCTTATTGTGGATAATCCCCCTTTCTCGGATGTAGTTCAGTCCCGTGACCGTTCATCACACTGTCATATCTCTGCTAGTTCTAACGGTAGGGAATTGGTACTTATTAAATTATAGATTGTACTTAATGATATGGTATGGTCTAGTCGGGCCCTTGTTTATAGAATCTTACACCGACTACCGAGTATAGCTCCCTAATTGCATCTATGATTTCGTCACGTGATAGTCCATAGGTTTCTAGCCTCTTCCTTATAGCAAGTTCAATGTTGAAGAGTGTTAATTCGTGGAAGGGTGATCCTCTTACTGATGCAAGAATACTATGTAACTCCATAGGTGGTGCCATATATAATGTGCTGTCGATCCACCAGCCAGTGATATAGCCATCTACTACCTCTACAGAGACCACGAATCGGAATGATTCCTTGCTTCGCTTAGCTACACCACTTCCTCTGTGGAAACGATAGAACCTCCACCCAGGCGATTTATACCGGTTCGTATAGTGTAAAACTAGTTCCTTATCCATTTCAACTTGTCTTTGTGTGATACGTGCATTGGAGCCCATTAAGCAGCTAAGTATCTCCTCATGGTGGGGCCTGGTAGTTAAATGTGCCTCTATCACTGTTTTATCTCCTATCCTCGTGACACCGAAATCATTTGTAATACACTTAGCCCTCTCCACGGCTTCATGGAGAGAAAGAGGTTTGCCAATCACAGCAATAGTGTAGAAGTCGTTTTTAGAGACATCAAAGCGGTAGCCACCTGTAATTCTTCGATAAATGTTTTCATGGTCGTTATCAGTGTTTCTTAGTGCTTCATAGAGGCCGAGCACTATAGCATTTTGGGGCCAAGTAACTATGCCAATGTGTATCTCGCGTGTTGCAGCGACATCAATGAGTGCTTCACCAAAACCTAAAACTTCAGCCGTGCTGCTAGCTATATACCTCCAGATAACTGCTTGGGAAAACATTAATACCACCATGTATCGATAAAGAAGTGTTCATTGACAATGTTGTCTCCACTACTAGGTATTGGACATACTTCTGCGAAAACGCATCGTCCTTCAACACATGATTCATGATGACTACACTGGTCACAAAATGGTTTACCATAAATACATACCTTCCTTCCCATACTCCATAGGAAATCGTCAAGCACGAAGGGATCGATACCGGCCTCAATCGAAACCATAAACCAGGCTTCACGTATAGCCATTCTTAGAAACACATCTTCCCACCATTCAAACCCGATTCCTCTCACTATCTTTTCCCTCATCCTACCTGCAGGAGTGACTAACTCGAGTCTTAAAGCAATACGTGAAACATGGTTATCGACGGGTACACGTTTATTCAGTACATCACGAATATTGAACAAACCCCTTCTTTCGAGGAACTTAGCTAAAAGCATGGTTTTCTTCTCAATAGGGTCACCATAAGCATCAAAAACTCTCAATAAATCAACGAATCCCGGTTTCCCAGGCTCACCACGTAAAAACCCGTTTGCTTCATCAATAATAGTTACAAAGCTGCCGTCGTAAAGTTTGAGTGTCTTCTCTCCAAGATCACGCAATAAGGCTAATCTACGTAAAGGATCTGGAGGACAAACATCGTTAACGCAAAGCCAACTGATAATGTCCTTCAGCGTCAGTGAAGCTAATCTTCTAGGTAGGAAAAATTCAGGATCGTCCATGAACTTCTTCATGCCTAGCCGGTAGAGTAGGTCTGCACCATGATATCTTTTCCCATCTACTGTAGCCTCATATGGCTTGCCGGGTCTACTTAACCTATGGTCAAGAGCAACCATAGTGAAAAAGTAGGATACAACGAGCTCTCTTTCAGCATTTTTTGGTGGGAAGTATTGTTCATCAGTAAAAGGATCACGTGGTATACGATTCTTTATCCTAGAGACTAAAGCAGCAACCTTGCGTACAGCCACTGAATTGATAGATATCAAGACACATACACCCAGAGCGTAAGCTATAAGCCTCCTAAACTATAGCGATAACGGCTTGCAACTCGCAATTAAGGAAACTAAACTCAATACCATGGTCCTAATGAAAGGAAAGCTTAATGGTATTCAAACCCGGCATCTTGCTAATCGTTATATGGTTTTACTGGACATGAGCTTGACATGGCGCAGTTTTTGCAGAGACCTGGATAAAAGGGTCCTTGTGGCCCCCTTTCGGTAATCCATAATGTTAAAAACCTGCCAATGTAGTCTAGTGCTATATCGCGGTCATATACCATTCTATGAATGGCCACGGATGCCTCGATACTATCTATCCGAGTATTTATGCAACCTAATCTAGCAAGTACAATGCGAAGCCCTTTGGCTATATCTTTTCTATCTTTAGCAGTGATTAGAAATAAGTTGGTGTCCCTCGTGCCGAGGCCAGCATAGTCAGCCAAGAGGCCAAGCGCGTATAGCCTAACTCGTTCCCAAGGTCTAACCTTTGTTAAGTCACCTCCAATACGTGACCATACGATTCCCGCAAGCTTTTCTCGAACAAAGATCAAAAGATCAGGTCGTCCTATTATTGGGACACCTTCGACTACAGCAGCTAGGGGAATCGACAGCGCTGTGCATTTTCTTGTATCATTAGCCATGAACAGCCGTCCAAGCATTGAAACAAGTTTACGTAGCTCACGAACGCGTTGTTTGTGACTACTACTATGGTATTTGAGGATGACTTTGTGCTCACATAGGCTTTGCTCAACTATATCGCTAACTGTAATATAGGGTAAACCGTATCTTAGGCAGCAAAAGGATCCATGCGACACCTCACTTAATAGTTCACGGACTTTTTCGATTCTCTCCCTAAGCATTATAATACCATGCCCAGGGAACATGACGTAATGTTATTACCTTATAGGTTCGACAACGACTATGCTTCCTACATCAACGCCTAGGATTTCACGTGCACTTCCAAGATTAACTGCTAGCTCTAGGAACCCGAAACTGTTGATGTATAGTACTAGCGTTCCCTTCTTTTCGACGCTAAAGACGGGAGAACATTTTGCTACTCGGCATCTCCCCTCGCTACATACACGGACAACGCCTCCTCTACATAGCCTCCTCCAGCACTCGAAACCTCTAAGCCCTAGAGCAACGTTGCCGAACCTATCAATATAGACTACACGTGTTTTCTCGCTCTCACCTAGGCCACAATAGTCAATGAGTTTGACACGTTCAAGCTCATTTACGTCAATGGCTTCGCCTAGAACCTCGAAGTTGCCACCTAGAGCAATATGCACTGCAGCAGGGGCAAAGACGTCTCTCCCATGAAAACTTCTCGATACAGGTTTAAGCATGAGATCCTCATTGTTTATTACACGTGCCTCGACAATGCCATCCTCTGAGGCAGCTGGCCAAAGAACACCATTATTAGGGCCAACAAAGTAGTAGTTCTTCGTTCTAAGTGCTATAGCCTTTCTATCACTGCCAACACCAGGGTCTACGACAGCTAAGAAAACACTTCCATGAGGAAAATACTTGTATGAAACATAGAGAGCATATGCACCAGCTAATACACTAAATGCAGGAAGCTCATGTACAAGATCGATTACCTTAACAGTGCCACCACTAAGTGACTCTACAACACCATGCACTATACCTACGTAAGGATCACGAACACCAAAATCACTCATGAAAATAATAAGAGGCCTAACTTGCACCATGCTCAACCCCTAGCTAAATCCTAGAGGCTTCTACTCCGGGAGAAGCTAATTAACAGTCTTAGCCAATACACTATAGGTTTCTGGGTACAAGCAGTCATGGAGGCACGGATTAGCTGGATAACAGACCAGTTGGGATACATAGATGTCACACCGAGCCAACTAGGAGAGAGCTTCATCTATGCATACATTATCAGTGGTGAAAGGGGGACCATCATCATAGAGACGGGGCCTACTTCAACAGCAGCACGAATCGCGAATACTCTTAAAGAGGAGGGGCTGGACCAAGGCCTTGTTCATATTATTGTAACACATATCCATCTAGATCATGGTGGTGGTGCAGGTACACTTGCAAAACTACTACCATCAAGTATAGTCTATGTTCATCCACGAGGCTATAGGCATTTACTTGATCCATCAAAGTTATGGGAAGCCTCCAGGGCCGCGCTTGATTGGCTCGCAGATGTGTATGGTAAGCCCGAGCCCGTACCTGAACAGCAGCTTGTTCAAACAAAGAATGGTGCAGAAATAGACTTGGGTAGTGCTATCGCAACAATTATACACACGCCAGGACATGCAAGTCATCATCAAAGTGTGCTTGTAGACCTGGGCGGGGAAAGGGTACTATTCACTGGCGACTCGGCAGGCATGTATGATCCCGGAACAGGCGTCGTTGTACCAACAACACCTCCTCCCTTCCGCTACGACCTCTACATGGAGAGTGTTCAGAAACAGCTCGAGCAACAACCCCATCGCCTAGGTTTTACGCATGTAGGAGTAGCTAGTAAGGGGGTGACGGTGTTACAAAAGCATATTGAGCAGATGAAGAGATGGTACGAGATAGCTCTAGAGATGCTTAGAGAAGACATGGAGACTAATGCTTCAAAATTGCTGGATATGATAGCGAGTAGAGATGAGGATACAGCCCGATACCTGGAACTATATGGAGAACGTGGTCATGCTAGACTCCTCCTGGAGCTCTCAGTTCAAGGCCTCATAAATTATATTCGTGAAAAGATGGTGCAAAGCCGATAATAGATAACCATATCTTGTCTAGTGATTATAGAGGGTGGAGTATCTTGTCGACAAAACTGCTTTATCAACAAGATAGCTACTTGCGTGAATTTGATGCGATAGTCCAGCATATAGCAGGAAACAAGGTATACCTTGACCAAACAGCATTCCATCCAAGACCCAGTGGAGGACTTGACTCCGATCGTGGCTACCTAGTCAATGAGAGGGGAGAGAAGATATTTGTAACCGATGTAGTAGAGGAAGGTAATGATATAGCACATATCGTTGACTCACCTGAGAAACTAGCTATGGGAGAAAAAGTACATGGTGTAATAGACTGGGAACGAAGATACAGAATGATGAGGCTCCATACAGCTGCACATATTCTATCGGCAATACTCTATAACGATTACAATGCGCTTATCACGGGTGGATACATAACACCCGATGTGGCAAGAGATGATTTTGATCTATCCCAGGTAAGTGACTGGAGAAAAGCATTCCAAGATGCAGTAGCCAAAGCAAATGAAGCTATAGGGAAATGCCTGGAAGTCAAAATATACTGGCTTCCTCGTGAAGAGGCACTAAAGATACCTGGAATAGTCAAGTTAAGTGATAGACTTCCACCAGATGCGGAACGGCTAAGAATAGTCGAGATACCCGGAATAGATATTCAAGCAGATGGAGGCCCCCACGTAAAAAATACATGTGAAATAGGCACGATAAAGATAGTAAAGCTTGAAAATCGTGGTAAGCGCAAGAAGAGAATATATTACACCGTCGAGCCGTAAGGGAATAATGCTATCATGTTCCAACAATTGTTCCACCAATACTTTCTCAGCAGAATATATAGGGAGCCATATCACTCTAAACTAATTCTAGGAAACTGCAGCAAACAACCCTACCTAGTAAGCAAGCTATGATAAGCCATGATAAGGTGTAATAGCCATGTCTATTACAGCGGAGTCGCGGAGTGGGTCGAAACTATCTGAGCTTGAAGCAAAAGCTGTTGAAATAATAAAGAGCCGTGGGGATGAAGGCATATACCAATACGAGCTTTGGAAGCTCCTGGGCCTCGATAGTAGGGAGGGATCGAGACTAGCATTACGTCTTCTTAAGAAAGGCCTTATTATAAGGAAGCCGGCTATACATAACGGTAGGAGAACATACAAGTTATATATCGCTAAGCATGAGCAGGCACCAGCACGTGTTGAGGTTGACTTTGGCGAGTTTGTTGAGATACCATGTTTTATTTGTAGCAACCTAGATAGGTGTTATCGCGGTGGCTTTTACGACCCTGTAAAGTGCTCGATATTAAATACTTGGCTTTCCCGTAAACTTGAAATACAGAAAAAGACCATAGGGTACACCAGCTTCTAGAACCGTATGGGGTAGACGCTATAAAGTATTATATCCCATGTCATTTTAGTTCTTCCTAGAAGCTTTACTCAGTTCAATAATAGTATTAAGCACGATTTGGTGTGGTGCACTGGTTTTTATTGCACGTGGGTCAAAATGTGTTCTGGTAGCGCTATACCCCTTTTGCTCGAGCGTCTTGACTAAGCGATTTATCTTGGGCATATTCGTTTTAAGGTAACTACATAGCTTGTCAATCCTATAGTATGGCTTAACTATATCGCATTCCCTGGATAGCAATTCAAGGAGCTGTTTAGCTCGGGCATACTCTGTGAGCCATGTAGCTTTCTCGGCTTCCTTAGCTAGAATACCCAAGAGGTCTTTATCGCAAAGTGGCCCACTGTATACTGGGCCTATAGAGATGGTGCGTGAGTGGCAGTAGTTGCATCTAGGTATAGGCTTCTCACTATACTCCACGTAACCACATGTAGGGCACCAGTTTGCATAGGCTAACGTGGCAAGAGACTTATTGGCTCTTTTAGCCCCCCGAGTGACTCTTAAGTAAGCTCTGACATAATGGTCAGCATAGTATGCTAGAAGCACATGTAGTGCGATATCTTTTGCAGCAGCTCGTCTAATTAGGTACCCTATTAGGATCCTCAGAGCTTGCTCCTTTTCCCAGCTTGTACGACCAGGCAGTACATCGTATTTTCTGCGAAGTGCGTGAAGGTGAGTCCCCGATAAGGGAGCTGTATCGGTTGCCGTTACAGCTATAACGCCATGGTTAGCTACGAGCTCGAGTGCAGAGTCTATAAATGGAATTGGTGAGCCAAAAGGATCGATATCTATTAGGTGTGGTTTAACCCCCCTATGTGAAAGCATGTACATATAGATATTAGCATCGTTTTTCTCTATAGAAACGCGGTCACCAACCCTATTCAAGCGAATATTAAGTCTTGCCAAAAATACTGCATCAGCATCAATATCTGATGCATAGACCCTTGCATTAGCTTCAAGAGCATATCTTATGGCCCGAACGCCACTGCCTGCAAGGGGTTCTACGACGATTGGTTCAACTATGCGAGCTAGCTTACGGAAAGCGCGTAGGAATAAAACGGCAATATCACGGTTAAATGCCATTCGCGGATTATAAAATACTGGGGCCCAAGCGGGCTCATAGATGCCATCGGGTCGACGATAGTATGAGGGATCGGGAACAACTATCTCTGCTAAACCCTCACGTAGACGTACCGTAGGGTAACCAACATTAATACCGTCCTTACCTATCAGCATTCTCCACCATCCGAATACTGTAGATCAATCACGGTTAAGAGTAGGGGTCTAATAATGGCAGTGACAGGGGCTCAGTCGCCGCTGAATCAGACATCCATGCATTCTTCCTCTAATCCAGGGTTCTCTTCATAGCCCAATCGCATACTATTGGGCGGCCATAGGGCGTAGACAATCGTTTCCACTATCCAGTGCCGCTGTGGCTTAGGCTTTATATAAGAAACCATTACCCTTGTCATTTAAGGGTAGTGTCCTCCTTGGAGAAGAGATATGATGTTATTGTAGTGGGCTCGGGTATTGGAGGTTATCCTGCAGCAGTTCTTCTAGCCAAAAAAGGTCTGCGAGTAGCCATTGTTGAGAAGGATCGTATTGGTGGTGAGTGTGTAAACTTTGGTTGTATACCAAGTAAGGCGTTGTTGCACTATGCAGTTGTAGTTCGTGAGGCACGAAGGCTTGGTATGATCATTAGTGGAGCTACCCCTTCTAATGCCTTCAGTTTCGCGAAGGATGTTGTTGAAGAAGATAGGAAGGGTATCGAGAGCCTTCTTGAAAATGCTGGTGTAGAGGTATACAAGGGTATTGCGGTACCACAGAAGATAGGTGATGAAATAGTATTTAGTGTTGATGGCGTAAGTATTGCTTCACGCTATGCTATTCTCGCTCTAGGTTCCACTCCTCTGTGGCCACGGTGGGCTAGTAGATGTGAAAGAATAGGTGATAATCGAGACATATTTAGCCATGGTTTACCAGAGGGTGCGGAGAAAATAGCTATAGTAGGGGCAGGCTTCATAGGTGTTGAGCTATCGCAAGCTTTCTCATCTCTAGGTATAAACGTTACAGTCTATGAAGCAATGCCAGACGTGCTACCAGGTTTCGACAAGGATTTGTCAAGGATAGCTAGGAGAGCACTTCGTGAGCATGGTGTTGAAGTTAAGACGAAGACACCAGTAGCAAGACTCGAATGCTTAGGTGATAAGGCGAGGCTGTGTACGCAAAATGGTACATGCGTAGACTACGACTACGTATTAATGGCCATTGGTAGAAGACCTGCACAAACCGGAGACTACGCAGCCCTAGGTATACATGTTGACGAAAAAGGCTTTATCAAGGTAAATGAGAGATGTGAAACCAGTATGCGCAAAGTCTATGCTGCTGGTGATATAACAGGTCCCCCTCTCTTAGCCCATAAGGCAATACATGAATCTCTTATAGCTGCTAAGGCTATACTTGGCGAAAATGTAGAGAAACCAAAAGCAATACCGTTAGTGGTTTATGGTCAACCTGAGCTAGCAGTAGTGAAAAAACCATGTACGCATTGTGTACCAGTAACAGTTAAGCTATATTGGGGCTATAATGCCATGGCTAAAATAGAGGGCTATCGCGCACAGCTAGTATTTGCAAAGATTGTTTTCGACAAGAATAGTGGCCGCCTCTTAGAAGCATACCTTGCTGGTCCCAATGTGTCAGAATTTGCCGCGGAACTAGCATTGGCTATAGAAAATGATCTACGCATAGAAGACATTAGGAGAACAGTACACCCCCACCCATCCGCGGCAGAGGCGATATGGGATCTCGTCTTGACGGCACTTGGAGAAGCATTTAATAAAGCCTAGGGGATTTTACACTAATTCCCCACCCTCAATATCGCCTAATTCTATTCCTTCAAAATCCTCCTCACCACCTTCTACAGGCTCTTCTCCAGCGTAATCTTCTTCCTCTCCTAGATCACTACTACCCTCTTGGCCAACTTGTGCTGCTGCAAGAAAGCTTGCATCTAACAATTCTAGCCATATGAGGAGTGGTAGTATTGAAGTAAATGTGGTCATAAAGTCATCGGTGGCATCCGAGGCTTTAACGTAATTACCTTGCCCACCTTGCTCAACATGTGCAGCCTTTGTAGCTACTTGTTTCAACTTCTCGAAAGCTTTCTCAACATATTCTATACCCTTGCGTGTGAGCCTTAACCTTGGCTTCTTGAACAAGATGCCGCGTAGTTCAACAGATACTAGACCTTCTGCTATGAGCTTGTTAAGAACGCTTTCCAGCACATTCTTGTCGACATTAATCACTTTTCTAAGTGCATCCACTGTATCTAGGCCACGAAATATTGCTGCCAATACGGCTGCTTCCAATAGATCCAACTCCTTCAAACGCACTCCCATGATACTATATTTTGTTGGGGGGTTTTAGGTTTAGGCAAGGAGAGGTCGATATAGTCTTGACTACATATAGTCTGCCCAAGGTGCTTGTCACAACTGTTGTTGGAAGCTACCCTAAGATGCCAGAAGCAGAAGAAGCTATACGTAAAAGGAAACGTGGCGAAATAAGCGAAGAGGAGTTTCATGCACTTGTACAACCTGCCATAAGAAAGGTCGTAGAAGACTATCTTGAGGCAGGTATTGACCTCATAAGTGATGGTGAACAATCTAGAGAGGACATGGTTGTCTATTTTGCTGAACGTATTGGTGGTTATGAAGCTGGTGATTGGGTTCGGATATTCGATAATGTTTATTTCCGTAAACCAATTGTTAAATCAAAACTCACTTATCGTGCACCTATGGCCGTCATGGATTGGGAGTATGCATCAAGTATTAGTCGTGGGAGACCAGTTAAAGCAATAATCACTGGCCCTTACACCATGGTTGACTGGAGCTTTGATCTAGTGTATGGTGATAGGAGAGAACTTGTTTTGGAAATGGCGCGTGTACTTCGTAGAGAAGTGGAAGAGTTTGTACGTCGTGGGGCGCATTTCATCCAGGTTGATGAACCTGCTTTACCGACTAGGCCTTATAGAGAAGAGGCTGAACTGGTCAAGGAGGCACTTGAAGTACTTCTAAAAGGTGTTGATGCTAAGAAAATAGTCCATATATGTTTTGGTAGAATAGAGAAAATAATACCATACATTCTCGAGTTCCCGGTGGATCAAATAGACCTTGAAATGAAGAATAGTGGATTTAGACTATTAAAGCCACTTAAAGAATATGGCTTCAATAAAGAACTTGGTTTAGGTGTAATAGATGTCCATAGTCTTAGAGTCGAAACTGTGGAGGAGGTTAAGAATGATATAAGGAAAGTGTTGGATATGGATATTGTTGGGTCTGAGAAGATATATGTCGACCCCGATTGTGGCCTTAAACGCTTGCCACGCGATATAGCGAAGGCAAAACTTAGGAATATGGTTAAAGCTGTGCAAGAGCTTAGGCGCGAACTTGGCTATGAATAACTAATACCTTTTTTGTGCTACTTTACCACTACATTTACACTCAAGAGGAAAATAGTAGAGGAATAGTTCTTGTGAAGGATCGATAGGGCCTGCACAGGGATTCGACGACCATAACCTGGCTAAGGCCTTATCAAGACTGATACAGTATACAAACATGAGGTATGCTGTAAGCATTATCCCGGTCCTGTTTTGTCCCGCATAGCAATGGAAGATAACCCTACCATCATTATTGGAAATGAATTCAAGAACTTGTCTTAGAATAATACAAGCTGTACTAGCATCTGGCGCTGAACCATCAGGTATGGGTAGTCTAAGTAGTTTAATACCATGACGAGCTAGTGTGTCTCGGTATTCCTCAACACTACGCCAACAACTAAGAAGTTCATAGTCCTCAACAAGTGAAACCACTAAACGTACATTACTTTCAACAAGCTCCTTAATGGCGTCTTTACAGATCAGGTAACATCCACCAACAGTGTCGTCAACCCAATAGGGGCACTTCCGGCAATGGTTTTGCATTTTTCTCAACCCTTCCTTAGGTTTGTTCTACGTGTATTCCAGGCAAACGATTTATGACGTAGACGAAGTCTATGCCTCTAATCCATGCATAATCGGGGCCAGGCTTAGGGTCTATATTATCAAAGCCGTTAGCTAATAGTTTCTCAACATAGTGGGCTATTTCGTTAAAGCTTAGTCCCTCAAATAGTTCAACCATTGTGAGTAATCGAGCAATGGTGTTATACTGTGTCTCTTCAACGATGTGAGGGTTAGCAATACTTATCTCGAGGGGAGGTTGTTTTGCACGTAGGTATCCCATTTTAATTCGGGGTTTTCTAAGTTTTGGCCCCTCTTTTAGTACTCTGCTACGTGGTCTACGGTATTGCTGTTGTCTAGGTGGTTTAATAGGCAACTTGTTTGCATCCTGAGTAACATCATGTGCTTCAAAGTCCTCCATTAATATAACTTTATCTGCTGTTTTGAGCAGTTTAGCAGAGCCCTGGCTTACAATAATAAGTGATACGTGCTTCGTCATGCTTCTAGCTTGCTCAACTATTGTTGTAACAGTTTTCCTCTTAACGAGCCGTTGTGCCTCGTCATCGTAGTAGAGTGTATTTACAGCAACATAATCTTCGTCAATCAGTAATAGCTGTGAACCAACCTCCACAGCTTCTTGTATAGCTGCAGTAGTGCTCGTTGCACCACTAGCGTCGCTGGTAGTAAAACACCTTGTATTCTTTCCACCTGGTAGGCTAGATATGAAGGTGGAGATATCTACGCAAGTAACGTGTCTTCCATCTTCAGCCCTAATCAGCATAGTGGAGGGATCTGAAACTACAAGTTCTCGCCCATCACCTGGTATGTGGTTGTAAATCCCTTGTGCTATTGCTTCAATAAGTGTTGTTTTACCGTGAAAGGCAGGTCCCGTAATAACGGTTAATCCTCTCCGTATAATCATTCCTTTAACAATGCGCCCTGTGGGTAGCTCAATCTCAATACTGGTATTGCTTGGTGGAATGAAAGGTTTTGCTCCTCTAAGGGGTTCGTGACATATGCCACACCGTCGAGGCAATATCGCTCCTTCACCTATGAAGGCTACAGCATCCTCTCTTAGCACTATTCCTCGAAGGTATTCTTGTTCTATCCAAGCAGACACATACCTCTGTACGTCATTGATTCGTGCCTTTATGAGTGCGTTATACAATGCAGTGGGGATGTAATCCTCAAGCATTCTAGAAGCAACATCGCCTAATATGCGCCGTGACCTTGAGGGAAGCCCGACCCACAAGCGCACTATGGCCTCTGAGCCATGTATTTCAAGACAACTTCTTCTGATCATTACGGGAGCAAGCTTAGGTAATCCAAGGTAGCCACTATGGCCCTCGCCAAGTTTTCGGGAAAACCTCTTGAGCTCTAACTGTAGTTGTCTAGCTAGTGCATCTGCGGTCGCCACACTGTATCGGAGTAGTGTGCTTGGTATTTTAAGGCGGACACGTGCAACTAGGACACTGGGCTTAGCGTAGGGATCTGGCTGTATACGTGAGAACCATAGCTTAGCCCAGCCAAGATCAGCGACTACATCACGTAGTTTACGGTAGTGAGAATACCCTTTTCCATCTATCTTTGTTAGTAGAGTTGCGAAGTCTCCACTCATATTGTTAGCTTTCCTCGACAATGACCTACTCCGGCCCGTCACGGAATGGATGTTAGCGTTTAGCTTTTTTCCCTATAGAGTTATGGCTTAAAGCCTCTGGTGGATAACAATGGCGCGTGAAATGACGTTTGTAATGATAAAACCTGATGGTGTTAAAAGGGGCCTCATAGGTGAGATAATAGCTCGTTTTGAGAGAAAAGGTTTCAAGATCAAAGCATTGAAAATGAAGTGGCTAACGCGTGAAGAGGCCGAGAAGCTCTACGAGGAACATAAGGGTAAACACTTCTTCGAAGATCTCATAAACTTTGTTACTAGTGGACCTGTAGTGGCAATGCTAATTGAGGGTGATAGTGCTGTAGATGTTGTGCGTAGAATGATAGGTCCAACAGATGGTAGGGAAGCGCCACCAGGCACAATACGTGGTGACTTTGCGTTAAGCAAGTCAGAGAATGTGATTCATGCTAGTGACTCGCCGGAGAAAGTTTGGCGTGAAGCACAAGTCTTCTTTACAAAAGAAGAGATTCTAGGTGACTATTAATCCATGACTTCGAGCATAAACAGTAAAAACCAGTAACTACCCTTAAGCGTGCAACGGGTCAGTGTAACCCCGAATAATCACAGATAGGAAGGTGAGGTGCGCACTACTCTTGAGTCAAAGAAGAGAACAGAAAACCTCGAGTATCATAGAAGAGATAGGCTTCCCAGCAGAAGTCATACAAATCATAGGTCGTACAGGCGTTCACGGCGAGGTTATACAAGTCCGTGTCAGAGTTCTTGAAGGCCGTGATCGAGGCAGGGTTCTAACACGCAACGTCCTAGGTCCAGTAAGACTAGGCGATATTGTGATATTAAGAGAAACTGAGCGTGAAGCACGCCGCTTAGGTAGAAGAAGGTAAGGTAATGAGGTGTGGAACTATGCCGGTGTTCCACACATGTCATTACTGTGGTAAGAGCTTTGAACCCGGAACGGGCCTAATGTACGTCAAGATTGATGGTAGTATCCTCTGGTTCTGCAGTTCAAAGTGCTTCAAGCTATGGCGTAAGGGTCGTGATCCAAGGAAGCTAAAGTGGACAAAGAAGTACACAGTGCTTAGAAAGTAGAGTAAAAACCAAGCATACAGCCTTACTAACACCCATTCAAACTCCTTTCCGTATTGTATAGGGGGTTTACGTCAGCTTTACAAACCCTATTACTAGTCCCCTTAGCCATAAGTATAATAGTATACCTAGATAGCCTTCCTCAAACCCTACTATGGAGGGTGTAATTTTAATTGGTAGAATCACTAGCCAGTGAGGCCACTGAGGCTCTCACACGGGTAGTAGTAGCACTCTTATCTGGTATGCTAATAGGTATTGAACGTGAAAAAGCTAGGGCAACACTTCTTTCAAGGCAACGGTTTCAACGCCTGGGTCCCGAGGAACTTGTTGTGAAGGAGTTTCCTGGTCTTCGTACCTTTAGCCTAATAGCTGTATATGCTGCCCTTATCGGTTACATGTTTTCTAAAGGCTTGATAGATGGACTAGGTTTTGCTATTTTGGCAGCAATATTCATGGTTATTGCAGGAGTTTTCTCTGTTTACCGTCTTGTAATAGCGCGTACACTAGGTGTGACAACTAGCGTTGTAATGCTTATTGATTTCCTTATAGGACTGCTTGCAGGCTTTGGTTTTATAATAATGGCTGCCTCGATAGCAGTATTGGTAACATTCATACTAGCAATCAAGATACCCGTCGAGAAAGTGATAGGTAGACTTGAGTACCAAGAACTCTTATGGGCTCTTGAGCTGGGTGTTGTATTAGCTGTTGCTGGCCCAATAGTATGGGGTATTGAATGGAATTTTCTCGGTGTAAGTCTCCAAAGCCTCTACCTCTTCTTCATACTCGTTCTATTATCATCGTACATAGGCTACATTGCTGTACGATTAAAGGGTGGAACAGGTATAGCATATCTTGCATTTCTTGGAGGATTTGCAAATAGTGAAGCCGCTCTTTCAGCAACACTGCAGCTAATACCACGAGAGGATCGTGTAAAACTAGCACATCATGTAACAGTATTAGCGAATTCAGCCATGATAATAAGGGATCTCATAGTTGCTCTAGGTGCTGCTTATGCGGTTGCTGGTGCTGCCTTACGATTCTCAGACCTGGCTTTGCTATTCCTTGCCTCTCTCCTTTCCCTCGTTGTCACCCCTTTGTCTTGGGCAATAACCATAAGCTATGTGCGCAAGATACCACCGACAATTATAGGAAATCCCCTACGCTTCTCAACTGCCGTGAAGGCAGCACTTGTATATCTTGCCATAGCTTTTACAGCGAACATGGTTAAGGAGAGTTATGGTGGATTCACTGCTCTGCTCGTTGTCTCAATTGCTGGTGGATTCGTTAGTTCATCAGCTACAATACTAACACTATTCACAATGGGTATAGATTACTACAATGCTTCATTGCTTGCAGTCTACTCGATAATCGCAGCACTGCTGAATAAGCCAATATATGCATATATATCGGTAGCAGATCTCGCGGTCACTAAGAAGGTTCTCTTATCAAGTATTCAACAAGCATTTTTAGCCTCTATTGCATTATTGCTGTGGCTAGCTAGGTGAGTAGATAGAGGAATTAGTTTCAGCTGCCCTTGCAAACTAGTACGGGTATAGGAGAGTAGCGTACAACTACATCGGTGGTGGTTCCCAAGAGCAAACCCCGTAACTTGCTTTCTCCACTACCATGGCCGCCCATAATAACTAATGATGCTTCATACCTCTCGATAGATCGAAGTATGGTTTTAGCTGGCTGGCCTCCAGCAACCTCCAAGATGGGATCAATACCACGTGCTCTAAGCTGTTGCAATAGACTACGTATTCGGCTTTCAGCTTCGCTACTTCCAATACCATGTTCATCCACGTACAGCAGTATTAACCTTGGCGGTCTAGCCCTGGAAGCTAATTCGATAATACATTTAGCCAGCATATCTTCAATTCTGAGTACATCAACAGCAGCTATTACTGTCGAAGAGAAAGGATCTAGAGGTAGTGATGGTGAACTCCCTCTTTCCTGTTCAAACCCTTTAACCACCATAACCGGTTTTATGGCTAAGCGTAGCAGCTCCTCTACAGTACTTCCGAGAAGTATTTCACGAAGCCAGCTGTGGCCCTTACCACCTACGACAATAAAATCAGCTACTTTATCCGCGATTTTGGCTATATAGGCGGCTGGGTGTCCTACCTCGGGCTCAAGTTGGTCAACAACGAACCCTCTGCGTGTTAAGAACTCTGTATACCTAGTAAAGAGCTCTTTTGTCCTCCGTGTTTCCTCTTCAATAAGCTTGTCTACGAAAATGCCACTAGCGGCATGATCAACTATGGTCTCGGGTATTACATGTAGCAAGAGAATCTTCCTTGTACCAAGCTTTTTAAGGTATGGCAACCACTCTATGAGTTTATCGCTTATAGGCGAGAAATCTAGTCCTACAAGAGCTTTATCGAACAAGAGTATCACCTAGAGTAGTTTTACCAAGCCACCTTCTACCTCTAACTGCTAGTTCAAAAACCTATAATACCAAACCTCTACACCTGGTTGGGGCTTCTGGGGGCAACAATGGCTGTTGGAAGAAAGTTTGCAAAGTACCGTCTAGTACTTGAGAAACTTAAGCTTAGACAATTGGACGTCTATCGCTACAAGGATCATGATGAGCTAAGACTGCAAACACCAGATAAGAGGATAATCATCGTTAAGCTTCCAAGAAAACGTGAAGAGATGAGTATAGAGGAGTTTGAAGAAGCCATAAGAAAGGCTTTGTCGCAAGCCAAGGGTCGGTGATGGGACTATTCATCATTGCCTCCCTTGCTAGAGGCTCGCGGAGCCCCCAGCTCCTCACCCCCAATACTATGTCCAAATTGAGCGTGGCTCGCACCACCACTATTACCTATAATAAATGGTGTGCTAATGTCCTTTATGTGAACATCCAGTTGTGGATATGGAATCTCAATCTTATGTTTTCGGAGCGAGTCATAGATTAATTTGAGGAGACTATTTCTTGTTTCAAACCATGTCTGTACAGGTGTCCAACAGCGGATTGTTAAAACTATAGCTGAATCGGCGAACTCCTTGACGAAAACCTCGGGCTCGGGCCTAATAAGGCAATATGGGTGATCACTAATTACCTCTAATATAGCGTTTTTAGCCTTGTCGACGTCACTTGTATATGATATGCCTATGTCGTATTCTATTCTACGTGCAGCTGTTTTCGCAAAGTTCAGAATTGTCTCATTAAATGTTTTCTCGTTTGGTATTCTCACAAGCACGCCATCCCAAGTTCTTATAACAGTTGAGAACATGTTTACATCTACAACAACACCTTGGTTACCGCCTATGTTTACTGGATCACCTACCCGGAAAGGCCTTTCTATGAATAGGAACATTCCTCCAAGCATGTTAGAGAAGATGGTCTGACTTGCAAAACCAAGCACTATACCAGCTATACCACCAGTTATGACTAGAAAGGTTAAATCTACACCGAAAGGTGAAAGCGAACTAGCTATTCCAATACCTACTATGAGGTAAAAGACAATGTTCTCAAGAGGCTTGTAGATGTGTCTAGGTAGTGCATGGCTAACCCAGCGTCGGAAAACCAGTCTTACCAAAATGGCTGCAGTGATTGTAGTCGCGAGGATTCCTATGGCTAGCAGTAAATGCTCTAGAAACCCAATATTTATGACTAGATTAGGGAGGGTTACATTAAGCATATTTGCCGCTACAAACCTCAATGATGATTACCCATGAGAAACTCTAAATGTCATTGTGCGTGGTTTAAGGTGGTTAGACCGCTTCACCCTTTTAACTCCATGCTTGGGGGCAGACGAGGTAATCTTGTAGAGGATTATAGTTTTTCCACCAGTCGCATCCACCATGGAGTAATATATGCCGCCGTTACGTGTTATGTAGATATCGAGACTTTCACCATGCAAAACCACATAGGGCACTTTGAGAGGCTCGCTTAGAGAATATCTCACCTTCAACAAGGCAAGACCTGGCTGTGGCATGGGCTCTTTAGTGAAAACTCTACTCTTGTAGTAGCGGCATATCTTGCCACCCACAAGTTCGCCATGGAGGCAATACTTGGCCTTAACCGGTGTAAGATGTGCAATAACGCTTCTACCAACAAAAACAGCCAACTCAATAGGAGCATAAATCCATACCTGTGTCTTTTCAGCGACCAGAGGCTTCTCGTACTCAATTACGAGGCAGTCAGTAAGTCTTCTAGGCCTATTAAGTGGATAATCTAAACCAACAACAACACGGTCACGATTAACAATAAGCTCTTCCCTTCCATAAGGATCTTCAACCACGAGTACACCATTATTATTAAGTTCGATACGTGCAAGGCCTATCTCTAGATCCTCACCACGCACAAGCGTTGTCGGCAATATCACGTTAACTGCACCCGGAATACTACATGAACCATAGGTGATGGGTAGGGTCCTTAGAGGGCAAAAAGGGATAAGGCCAAAACACTACGATCCCTCATTGGATACGATTCAGTTTTCGTACATAACTCATAATACATAGTAACTTGAACCGTTTTGCCAATAAGCTCACACATAAAGGCTAGATAATGGCCTTGCAACACAGAGAGGGTGGTTGTATTTGGGTCTAGATTGCAGAGACGCCGCTAGGAGTTTAGCTACGAGTATGGGTATTGACGAGGAAACTGCAGTAAGACTAATATGCCGCATGGGTGTCATCGCAATAGCTATGCTAAAGCCTATAGTAGATCGGTTAGAAGCTCCAATACAATCAGTTCGTGTTGCTGAAATAGATGCTGAGGGCCCACGCATAATACTTCGATTAGCGGAGACTGATAAGGTACAGGAGGTGTACTTAGATATTTCGCCTGATGGTGTAGAATTAACACTTTCAATAAAAGCTCCCAAAAACATGGATAAGCAGATCGTAGAGGATGCAATAGCAGAATACATTGAAGAAAGTGAGGCATTCGGAGCAGTAGAAGAGTACGATGTTGCATACAATCCGGTTGATGGCAGTATCGTGCTAACATTGATAGCTAAACTCTTAGTTGAATTGCCGGGTTTACCAGCAATAGTCGATAGCATTGAACGTGCACTAGCTAGAATTTAAACCGTTTAGCTGATCTTAAGTAGCTCCAATGTATACTAAAATGGTATGTTCGACTATTGTCAGCATGGTTTATTCAACATGGTAGAGCTAGCACTATTTTTAGGTACGGCTAAGCTTGTGCTCCCACGTAGTAGTGGAGAGTGTACTCTTGCAAGACTGCAGAGAAGTATAAGTGGAACATGGTGGGGGTGTTCCTGTGTCGTGAAACTCTTTGAGTACCAGGCTAAGGAAATACTTGCTTCCCTTGGTGCTAACATCCCAAAGGGTGTTGTTATATCTCTTGGAGAAAATATCGTGGAAAAACTTAAGTCGTTAGATGCTCCTCCACCCTATGCTGTCAAGGCACAAGTTCTTGTTGCTGGTAGGGGAAAAGCTGGTGGCATAAAGATAGTTAATAGCTTTGAAGAGGCTGTTGAGGCTACTAAGACGCTACTAGGCTCCACGATAAAAGGTATAAGGGTTACAAAAGTTCTTGTCGAGCAAGCTATAAAGCATGAAAAGGAGTACTTCATATCCATAACCATAGATAGGGCGGCACGAAAACCAGTGATTCTAGCCTCAACAATGGGTGGTGTGGACATCGAGGAGATTGCAAGAGAAAAGCCAGAGGCAATAATCAAGTATCATGTCGATCCTGTTTATGGTCTTCGTGGCTACGAGGCTCGAAGTATTGGTAAAAAGCTTGGTTTCAGTGGCCGCTTGCTTCTAGAGTTCACGAAAACACTGCAGGCCATGTATAAGGCCTTTAAGATCTATGACGCGGATTTAGTTGAATCAAACCCATTTACAGTTATTGGTGATAAGATAATCCTACTAGATGCTAGAATGATTATCGATGATAATGCACTGTATCGTCACCCAGAGATAACCAGGATTGGTGTTGAAGAGACTGGAGAATTCACGGAGTGGGAGGTAAAGGCCAGGAAGGAGGGATTGGCGTTTGTGGAATTGGATGGTGATGTAGGTGTTATTGGCAATGGTGCAGGCCTTACAATGGCCACAATGGATCTAGTATATCACTTTGGTGGTAGACCAGCTAACTTCCTAGACATAGGGGGTGGTGCCTCAGCTGAGCTAGTAAAGAAAGCTGTACTATTCTTGCTCGAATACCCCAAAGCCAAGAAGATCTTCATAAATGTCTTTGGCGGTATAACTAGATGTGACGAGGTAGCAAAGGGTATAGTAGCAGCACTAAATGAGGCTAAGGAAAAGAAGCCAATAGTAGTTCGTCTCGTTGGCACAAATGAGGAGGAGGGCAGAAAGATACTCGAACAAAATGGTATACATGCTTTTGCAGATCCTGTTGAGGCTGTAAAAAAGGTTGTGAGCCTCTAGCTTTCCCCAAATGATGGAGGGGTGAATGGAATATGGCCATACTCGTTGACAAAAACACTAGTGTGATAGTCCAGGGTATTACCGGTCGTGAGGGTAGCTTCCATACAAGGCTCATGCTCGAGTACGGTACACGCATTGTAGCTGGTGTAACGCCCGGCAAAGGTGGCCAAGAAGTACATGGAGTGCCAGTATATGATAGTATGGCCGAGGCTGTAGAGAACCATCCGGAGGCAAACACCTCGATAATATTCGTTCCTGCAGCATTCGCTCCAGACGCGGTCTATGAAGCTATAGATGCTGGCATGAAGGTTATCGTAGTTATCACAGAACATATACCCGTTCACGAGACAATGGCCTTTGTAAACTATGCACGTTCGCGTGGAGTATGGATTGTAGGCCCTAATTGTCCAGGAGTAATATCACCCGGAAAGACTAAGGTTGGCATAATGCCTGGGCACGTGTTTCGTGAAGGTGGCATCGGTATAGTATCTAGGAGTGGCACTTTAACATACGAAATAGCATTTACACTAACACGTGAAGGCTTTGGACAGAGTACGGCGGTAGGTATAGGTGGAGACCCGATAACTGGTATGGACTTTATCGATGTGCTCGAGATGTATCGGAAGGACCCAGAAACAGAGGCGGTGGTATTGATAGGGGAAATTGGTGGTGATGCGGAAGAGCGTGCAGCAAGGTACATAGTTGAAACAAAGTATCCAAAGCCGGTCATAGCCTACATTGCAGGCCGAACAGCCCCGCCAGGCAAGAGAATGGGCCACGCAGGCGCCATAATCTCCATGGGTACCGGGTTCTATGAGGACAAGGTGAAAGCTCTTAAAGCTGCAGGTGTAAAGGTTGCGACGACGCCATTTGAGGTCGTGGAGCTCGTTAAGGAGGTGCTACATAGGTGAGTATAAGACGGCGTGCCTACACCATAACAATTATTGCTGATAGGTGTAAAGAGTGTGGTCTATGCATACACGTGTGTCCCAAGAATGTATTGGAGACTGGGCCTAGACAGAATCGTAGAGGTTTTCGCGTAACCGTACCTGCACGTCCACAAGATTGTGTTGGTTGCAAGATGTGTGAATTCACGTGCCCGGACTTCGTCATAGCAATTGAGCCCGCAGTCAATGGTGAACCAAAAGGAGTTATTGTCTGGTCTAGTGATGAGGTAGAAGAGATAACACCGTAAGCCCAGGGTGCAGCCAACATGGCTAGGAGAGAATTCCTCACGGGCAACCAGGCTATGGCGGAAGCAGCGATAGTGGCTGGCCTGAAGGTATTCATAGGATACCCTATAACACCTGCAAGCGATCTCTTCGAGTATCTTGCCGAGAAACTGCCAGATTATGGTGGCATAGTCTTTCAAGCCGAAGACGAGATTGCATCAATAAACGCCATTGTAGCTGCGGCGTATGCCGGCGCCAAATCAATGACAGCTACTAGTGGTCCAGGATTCAGTCTAATGGCTGAGGGAATTGGCTTCGCCGTCATGCTTGAAGCACCCATAGTGATAGTCTATAACATGAGGGCAGGGCCAAGTACTGGTATAGCCACTGGTACTGGCCAAGGCGATGTAATGCAGTCTAGATGGGCTAGCCACGGCCACTACGGTATTGTAGTTTATGCGCCATGGAGTGTTCAGGAAGCATATGATCTAACGCTTAAGGCTTTTGATGTTGCATGGAGACTCCGTGTACCCGTAATAGTCCTTGCTGATGCAGTTATAGCGCATACTCGTGAGTTAACGCTTATTCATGAACCTGGTGAAATCAAGCTAGCTGACCGTAAAAAGCCCAATAAGCCTCCAGGCGAGTTTAAGCCATTCGAGCCAGATCCTGAAGACCTAGTACCCCCAATGGCATTTTATGGAGAGGGTTATGCCGTATTTGCTGAAAGCCTAGTTCATGACGAGCGAGGGTATTATACAACGGATAGGAAAAAGTATGAGGAGTTGGTAAAGAGGCTTGTAGCAAAGATAGACAAAAACCGTGGGATAGTGGTATCTAGTGCAAGCTATGGCGTAGAAGACGCTGAGACGCTCGTTGTAGCCTTTGGCTCACTTGCTCGCTCAGCGCTTGCACTTGTCAAGGAGAAGAGAAGAAAGGGGCATCGTGTTGGGTTATGGAGGCCAAAGAGTCTGTGGCCGCTTGACGAAGAGGGTCTTGTCAAAGCTGCTGAGAATGTAGAGAAAATAGTAGTAATGGAGATGAACCTGGGCCAGCTCTACCTTGAGGTCGCACGTATACTTGGTAGTCGCGGCAAGAGGGTCGAGTTTGTACCTATTGTTTCACCCGAGCTCCCGGGTCCTGACGAAATAGAAGAGTATATGGAGAAGGAGGGTATTAGCTTATGATGGGTCAACGGCCTGTTAGTAGACAGTTCGCCCATCCAGTTGACGATCTGTTAAGGACTGAGCGTCTACCTCATATATGGTGTCCTGGTTGTGGCATAGGGATAGTATTATACTCGTTTCTAAGAGCCCTCAAAAATCTGGAAGCACGCGGTGTGATAAATAGGAAGGATATCGTTTTCATTTCTGGTATAGGTTGTACAGGTCGTACAGCGGGTTATGTGAGACTAGATGGTGCTCACACTCCTCATGGAAGACCAATAGCTTATGCCACTGGTGTAAAACTTGGCAATCCAATGTTAGTGCCAATAGTATTTAGCGGTGATGGCGACATAGTTGGTATTGGTGGTAATCATTTATTGCATGCAGCTAGGCGAAACTTTGACATGCTAGTTATAATGGTTAATAACTTCAATTATGCACTCACTGGTGGTCAAGTAGCACCAACAACACCTACTAAAGCATATAGCACGACGACGCCAAGGGGTAATCCTGAAAGGCCCATAGATACTGCGAAACTAGTTGCATCACTTCAACCAAACTATGTTGCACGCTGGAGTATACATTACCCGGTACATATAGAGGAATCGATTAAAAGAGCTCTTCCGCGTAGAGGCTTCCGGTTCATAGAGGTACTATCAATATGTCCAGAAATATTTGGCCGCCACATAGGATTTCGAAGCCCAGCAGAACTATACGATAGACTTAAGAAGGTTGTGAGGATACGAAAGCCCCGCTCTCTTGACGAGATAAGGTATGATTGGAATAATGAAATAACTCTAGGCGTCTTTGTAGACAAGGATGAACCCGGCTACATGGAGCGTCTCTGCGAACTATACAACTATGAGTGGTGTAGTAAACTACCAGAACGGAGGTGGGCTACACAATGAGGCTTGAAATAATAATTGCAGGTCGTGGAGGCCAAGGTATATTATTGACTGGATACTTGCTAGGAAGAGCATTAATTGAAGAAGGATACTATGTTGTTAACAGTGAAACTTATAGTGCTGAGACCCGTGGAGGCTTCTCACGCTCAGACCTAATCGTATTTGCTAGCCAAGAGGATGTTGACTTAATAAAAGTTCGCAAAGCGGATATAGCTATCTTCATGTATAAGGACCAGATGTATGCCTATGCTGATCTCGTGGATCCACAAGCAAAACTAGTAATACTGGACTCGACATTCATAGATAAACCCGCACGGGAATGGCCATACATTATACAGATACCTTTCACTAGGCTTGCAGAACAACGTGTAGGTAATCCACGTGTAGCAAATGTCTTCATGCTGGGTGTGCTAAGCTTTGTAACAGGCCTGGTAAGGCCGGATTCGATGAAGAAAACTATTGAGACTGTAGTTAATCCGCGCTGGAAAAACGTAAACCTTAAGGCCTTTGATGAAGGCTATCGTTATGCACGTGAGAACTTAGAGAAACATCCCATAGAACTCCCTAGGAAGAGATAGGGCTGAAGTAGTCTTGAAGGAGATTGTTGAGGTAATGAAAGGAATCTGTGAAAAGGTAGTGGAACTGGAACACACAAGTGATTGCACACTCCTAGTTTGTAAAGATGGTGATACAGCAACCTTAATAGCACTCTCAAGCTACAAGGACTGGGTATATGCGAAGGCTGTGCCACAAGAAGCAGTATCGATAAATTACTGGAGCTGTAACTACATCTTCTATACACCCTTTGGCCTCTACGTTTTTGCAAAGAATGAGAAAGACCTAGTAGAGAAGCTAAAGTCTAAGAAGAAGCTTCTTGCAGCAATAGCTAAACTTGCAATAGAACGTACTCTCACATTAGAGAGCTAAGACTAGCAAATAAACCACGGGGATTCTCCCAGTGTTTAGTGTGTGCCTCGGCAGGGGGCGGGTACGATTTCTCCTTCAGCATCCCTACACGTTCTAAGCGAACTCGGCAGTCCTCAACGGCCATGAATTATGTAGGTGTTTGGCACAGTCCTTATTTTCTTCTCCATCCCTCCACTATGGCTTTGACCGTGTTATGTGAGAGAAGAGTTCTAGCGTGACAAGGCTCTTTCTTAGCATTGCATAGTACCTCTATAACAGCTAGTGCATCCAGCCCATGCAGGTTTTTTGAAAATTCTAGCCAATCTATGGTACCCGCACCTGGTATGCGATGTGCGTCTATCCTACCATCGTTATCGTGGATGTGTAGTATTGCTATCTGGTCACCATAAGTTTCTAGTAGTTTAGGCACATTATAGCCATTGTAGTTTGCATGGCCAGTATCGAGACACATTTTCACGTACTTATGGCTTATGCGGGAGACGAGCCTATAGACTTCTTCGACGCGGTTCCATGGTTTAGACGATGTAGTATTCTCTAAGGCAATGACAATTCCGTGATCTTCGGCTACATGTGCTATCTGGGAGAATAGCTTCTCTACAATGTCATGGACATTTCTGTCCAGTACTCTCCTACTAAATGGGTGAAAGACAATATAATCAACATAGTGTCTTGCAGCAACAGTTATCAAATCAACTATCTGGTCCTTGACCCTATCTAGACCAATTGATAGTGAACCCAGGAAATACTCTTCATAGGGCATATGTAGGGATCTAACCCGAATCCCGGCTTTATTAGCCTCCCTAAGAACTGCCTCATATACTGACTTGATGGAGCTCATGGGGTATTGCAGGTAATGAATGCTCTCGAAGTTAACATCAACATCGCTTAACCCTAGCTCAGCGAAAACCCTAATGGTTACTGCGGGATCAAGGCCCAAGAAGAGTAGCGTAGAGACAGCTAGACCCGTCATAGTATGGGTCCTTGCTATAAAATAGTCTTCTGAAGCATGATATATTTTGGGTCTACCTCTATCAATAGCATGATGTAGTGTGACCCCGAACTAAGAAATAGAATGATAAGGGGGCTAGATCATGGGTTGAGGTGTTAAGGAGTGTGCCAGGTAGGCTAAAGGGTCTTGCTGCGACAAGAGTGTATCGTAGATATCTTCCGCGGCTAGGCTGGTGTAGGGAATGCGGCGTTCCAGTACTGGATAGAACCACGTGCCCTCTATGCGGTACACTAGTTGATAGAGTAGAACATCTTGCCCCACCAGGCGATGTGAGGCCGGCAATGGGGCATGACTTTAGTATTGTCCGTGAGGCAGCCAGCAATAGCGTTGGCAAAGAGTTTACTAGACGGGTATTTCCCGATGGAGCATTTGTGCTTTTCAATCGTATTCAAGCCATAGATGCAGCTGAGGCAGTAATAGTTGATGGGCATGTTGTAGGTGTTCTCCTCTTTGACATCGTGAAGCGTAAATGGGTGTTTAAACCAGACTATTATGGCGCTAAGCTCGTTGTAGATGAGCAGCTTGGACCATACGCAGTAGTAGGAAAGAGCCTGGGTGCGGGCCAAATTATTGAGCCAAACGAGCTAGTTGAAGCTGAACTACCAGAAGACGATGGCTATGTTGCTCTCCGTGGTAGAAATGGTTATGGCGTTGCTAAGAAACTCTCTACTGGTGCTCTACGAGTTTTAAAGGTCTGGACCCCGCGTAAGAGAGTAGAAATTAAGCCACGACCTACCAGTCTACGCATAGTTCTAGAGGCTAATCGAGAGAGGCTGGAAAAGCTAGAAGCCAGCGCCATAGAATTCCTTTTAAAGGTTAAACGTATGGGTAGGGCAATGATAGCCATAAGTGGTGGTAAGGATAGTAGTGTGGCAGCAGCCCTTGCAGTCAAGGCAGGAATACGTGAAGCATATTTTCTCGACACAGGTCTTGAGTTCCCCGAGACTATTGAAACCGCTGAAAAGCTGAGCCAAAAGCTAGGACTCAAGACAAGATGGATAGCAGCAGGTGATTCCTTCTGGAAAGCCCTACACATCTATGGACCACCTGCAAGAGACTACAGGTGGTGTTGTAAGGTCGTAAAGCTCGCCCCACTCGCACGCCAACTCAAACCCTTCGTTATGGAGAGGCTTGTGACTATAACTGGACAGAGAGGCTATGAATCCACACAGCGTGCACAAGCAGGCCAGCTCGCTCCATCTGCGTCAACTGGTCTTGAAGACTTGATAGCTGCTCCAATACAGTACTGGACTAGTCTTGACGTATTCCTGTATATAAACCGTGAGAACCTACCCTTAAACCCCCTTTACCTTAGAGGCTACGACCGTATAGGATGCTATCTTTGCCCAGCCAGTAGGCTATCAGAGCTCGAGACCGTGAAGAAGACGCATCCTAGCCTCTGGAGCCGGTGGGAAGAGTATCTGAGCCGCTACGCACGTGAGAGAAGTCTTCCAAGACAATGGGTTGATTACGGTCTCTGGAGATGGCGCTTTAGCTTCCCAGGCGAGATAGTCCATTTGGCCAAGAAGCTAGGTATAAACATGGACATTGTTATCCAGAAAACGCTCCTATCAAACGCGAGACACAGTCTTGAGTATAGTCGTAAGGGAACTTGCCACACTATACAACTAGATACACCAGGAATCAATCTAGACATGTTAAGGAAACTACTTAGAACCACGGGACTCGATAATAAAACCAGGATGGCGAAGGATAAGCTCATCGTGGAAGACTCTGAGGCTGATGTATCAATAATAATTCACCGTGACAGTAGGATTGAGGTTTGCTCAAAGAGCTGGACAAAGACTAGAAAAATAATAGCTGTATTCGTTAAGACTATTCAACCTCTCTATATGCTCGTAAAGTGTTATGGCTGCGGCATATGTGTTGCATCATGCCCCGAAAACGCTATGAAAGCGCCACATACAGTAGACCCGTCAAGATGTACTTCATGTAGCACTTGCGTACACACCTGCCCCTCGGCATCAAAACTGTCAAGACACACGATAGTGTTATTGGAGAAGCAGCTTCCACGGACAAGGGTCAGTCGGGGCACACACCCCCATAGTCGAAAGCGTCGGTGATGCGGACAAATCATCACTCCCTAGCGATCTTCTCTTTCACCGAATGGTTTAAGACCACCCTATTGTTTAAATGCTGCCTCTTCTATGGGCCTCTCTACGAGGTAGCTGAGGTAGGGGAAGGGAAGAATGTCTAAAAGCATGTACCACTATCTACGTGAGCAGTGGAAGCAGCGCCACGATATACCAGAACTGGCACAACTATGGCGGAAGAGGCTTATTGAGTGGCGTCGCCAACCAACAGTAGTACGTATCGAGAAGCCGACAAGACTCGACCGTGCAAGAAGCCTAGGCTACAAGGCGAAACAAGGCATAGTAGTTGTCCGTGTCCGTGTCAGGAAAGGAGGTCTTAATAGGCCAAGACCAAATAAAGGCCGTAGACCAAAGAGAATGGGTGTCTACGGCTACGCGCCAGCTAAGTCTACACGACTAATAGCAGAGGAGAGGGCAGCAAGGAAGTATCCTAACATGGAAGTCCTAAACAGCTACTACGTTGCAGAGGACGGTGAATACAAGTGGTATGAGGTAATCCTCGTAGACCCACACCACCCGGCAGTATGCAAGGACAAGGACCTGGGATGGATATGTGAGAAGCAGCATCGTGGTAGGGTATTCAGAGGGCTAACAAGCGCAGGCAAGAAGATGAGAGGCCTACGTAGGACGAGAGGGCTGAGAGGCACACACAAGTACAAGTGGAAGAAGAAACAGAAGGAGCGTAAACTCAGAAAACGCCACGAAGCACACCGTGGCGCTCGCCTCATAGCACCCGATGAGATAAGAGAAAAATACCACAAAGAAGACCTACAATAAGACCAAACCAATACACTGCGCGCAAGACACGGTTTTAACCCAAAGGACCGCCATATAACGGTATCCATAGTACCCATCTTTACCCAATTTTACCCCCAGAACTTCCAATTCACATCCTATCTCATTCCAGGGTGGTGTATAGATGAGAGTACATGGCACAGTCTTTGTTGTGACAGGGTCGAGTCGTGGTATAGGTAGAGCAATAGCCATTGAAGCAGCGCGTCGCGGTGCACAGGCAGTAGTTATAAACTATGTTGTGGGCCATGGAGAAGCTGAGAAGACAGCACACGAAGTGGAGCAGTATGGTGCAAAACCCTTGGTGGTCCAGGCGGATGTAGGTGAATGGCAGCAAGCTAAGAAACTAATAGACGAGGTCATTAAAGTCTTCGGCAGGATAGACGTGTTGGTCAACAACGCGGGCATACTTGAGCCAAAAGAATTCAAGGACATGGAGCCAAGAGACTGGCAAGAAATGTTCCGAGTACACGTCTTCGGCTCAATGAACACAACAAGAGCAGCGCTAGATCACATGATAAAGCAGCGTAGAGGAGTAATAGTAAACATATCCTCAGTACTAGGCCTCCGACCTGAACCCCTAGCCTCACATTACTCGGCAGCCAAAGCAGCACTAATCGCATGGACAATATCACTAGCCAAGGAACTAGCACAATACAACATAAGAGTTTTCGCAGTAGCTCCAGGCGGCGTCAACACAAGAATGGCCTATGCATGGGGACCACCCCAGGAATGGGTACCCGAAGAAATACCCGTCAAGAGACTAGCAACACCCGAAGAAGTAGCAAAACTAGTACTAGACGCAATAGAAAACCCATATGTAACCGGAGACATACTAACAATAAGCGGCGCCCTACTCTAGTCTCCAGAGCTGATGACCCCGCGCCTACAGAGCCCAATACCACGCAATGAAGAAGGTCTTGAGAGCTGACACAATGTATGATTCCGGTTACTACATGGAAGGCTGGAGGTATATACCTCAGTTAACAACCTAATAC
>JALTZQ010000208.1 GCA_027046105.1 Pyrodictiaceae archaeon | reverse complement strand
AAGAATACACACTAGGAGTATGCCACTAGCAGACAACGTAGACCTAGAACAAATAGCAGAAAAAACAGAAGGTGCTACTGGCGCAGACATTCGGGCAATAGTCGTGGAAGCAGGATATTTTGCAATAAGGGCGGGGAGAAGAGTAGTAACAATGGACGACTTTGTTAAAGCGGTTGAGAAGGTGCTTCGTAAACGTCGTAGACCATATGTGGCGCAACAAACAGCTATGGAGCAAACACCTATGGCTATAAGCCAGCAGGAACAGTCTACTATAATACATATTTAATCTGTCATGTTATTGGGACATGTTAGCGTTTTCCAAGCGCTTCCTATATCGTTGAAGACGCCTCAGAACACTGCCCATACGCCTAATGGCCCATTCCCACTCCTTACCTCCTACTCTTCGGTACAATAATACTACTTTCTTGTTGTGTATGGTGTAACCGGTCTTCAAATACTTCTCCCCGTTTTTCTCTGCAAAGACTGTGCAAAAGGTGATGAGACAAACTATTGGTTTGAGATATTTACCGCCCTCCTCAAGTATACAAGTCCCTCTTTCAATATCAAGGAAGATGCATCGACCCATGCTCCCTGTATCTAGTCTATAGACGCGGATAGGCCCACCAGGTGTACGTAGTAAAACACTAGGTTGTTCCATAACTTTAGCCTGCAAGTTTGTAGGTAAGAGTCTAACCTCATCCTCTATTATGAAAGCACCACTATGAATAGTACAGCATCGACTACAACCTTTAGGACAAACCATTTTATAGGAGTCTTTGAGCATAGACTCGCCGAGTTCTTCAAAAACTAGCTTGTTTATGTGGGTTCCAGGCGTGGGCTTGAATACTGCCAAGAGCCTGCCGAGACGAGGATTATAGTAAACACCGGTAAACCATTTCTTCAATCTTGCCGCTTCACGTAGGGCATATACGTTCCACTCTTTATCGTTTCGTCGTGGCTCCTTAAGTACATAGATTTTACCCAAATTGTTGCACCATATAACCACTTTCACTGAAAACGATTTTTGATAGGGTATTAGCGCCTTCTCTTCCTCCTACGCCCCTCTTCTTCTGCAACTTCGTGTACACGAACACCAACCCCTAGCAATTTTCTGAACACAGCATCAAGGAACTTTACATGAAATCCTTTTTGGCCAACAAAGGCACCAAATTCTTCAGTATTAACTTTTACAGCTAGATAAGGTCCTTCGAAGTCCACGTCAACTACATGCTTATATATCCAGCTTACGGGGTGAACTGCCCTTATGATACTTGTAAAGTCTAATGTTAATTCCACTGCACGAAGCCTCATCTCTGTATCCTCTTCTATCTTCTGGATTCGTTCTCCTCCTCTTCCAACCAACCGGCCAAGGTAACCCTCTTTAACTATTATCAGTGCATCTGGTACATTTTCGCTAGTTATTTGGAACTGTTTCTTTGAGTCAACGAACTCAACAACAGTAATAACATCTGCATCCGGTGCGTAAATACGTGCTGCTTCGATAATTCTTTTTTCCACATCGTTTAAAGGCCTATTCCTCATCCTCATCTCTATCAGAAGTCTAATACCTCTCCTTGCACCTGGCCTTACTATGTCCTTCAGCCCAAGATCGACAACTTTAGCATCTTCCTCTCCAAGCAGTACTTCACGTATCACGGTGGCACCGTCGCGTTCAAGGCCTTGAGGTTTCTGGAAAACAGGGTCACCTGCGATGACAAACTTGCTATTCCTTCCAATCCTCATTAGTATCTCAACACTACTCTCGGGAGGAATGTTTTGTGAATCGTCAAGGAATATTATTGAGTCATCAAATGTTCTGCCTCGAAGATAATGTGTATCAGCGAACATAATCTTTCCTTCTTTAATCAGTTTTTCGACTTCATTCCACTCTATGAACCCAGCCAATATGTCCTTAAGATACTCCATTGCAATGTCATAATATTGTGGGCCAAGCTCTTGTGCTGTAAGTTCACGTCCTGTTACCACATCTACAACAGGCCTCGAAATTATGAACCTCTTGTATTTTCCTTCAAGAACAGCATCTATTCCATAAAGTACGCTAAAGAGACTCTTACCGCTACCCGTAGGACCAAATAGACCAACG
>JALTZQ010000207.1 GCA_027046105.1 Pyrodictiaceae archaeon | reverse complement strand
ATATTGTACAACTGCTTCATGAAGCTCTTGAACAACGCATAGGTGCCACTACCAACAACCGCTGCAACAGTCTTACCTCGAAGATCACTAGGGTCTTCAATGCCCGAGTCTGGGCGCGCTATTATCGCTTGATTCATATAGTTATCGAGAGCTACTATGTAGACGTCTCCTCCACGAAGCATAGTCACAGCAGCCAATTCAACAGGGAGAACCGTCAACTGCGTATCATTAGCTAGTATGGAATCGATAGACTGTGGTGGTACCTGGAACCTAACCACCTCTATCCAGACACGTAGGCCCTCAAAGACCCCAGGATCATACTCTACTATATCGAATGTAGATAGCCCCACTGTTATCGTTGAAGCCTTTAACGAAGCTCTCTCAGCCTGCTGGTACTGCTGGCTAAACTGCATAGACAACATTATAGCTAACAATGCTGCTGTAAAAACCACCAACACCACTAGTATTAACTTATACGTGCTAAGACGAGCCAAGGAGAGAACTACACCTCCTCCCCCTTCTCTGCCAAAAAGAATGGAGGCTACAACAAGTCCTAGCCAGTAATTAAGCCATTTGGTAAACTACTTTCAATTAGATTCCATCAAGCAAAACACTGCATACTATGTCATACCCCATATTGCAGAGACTAGCCTCTACTTCTCGCGGCCATTGACATATATATTATTCGTTCTAGACGATGTAGGATCCCCTTGAAGGGAAGTACTAGTTGACCAATACAGCTCGAGACCAGATTTGGGTATAAAGGGATTGAGGAATAGTAGTTGTTGTTTCAAACTCCCTTAGCCAAGCTAAGGAATATGAAGTTCTCTCCAATGCTCCCTCGGGGAAGAGTTTTTGTGTCCGGGGCTGGGCTCTAATTCCACGTAAATGTTATGTGTCGGGATAGTGGGCACCTAGTACTTTATGGGTATGGCTCTTCTGAGGGAAGAATGCCTTGGCTAGATGGCCCAGGTTCAACATAGCTGGGATTCCTGTTGAGGCTGGAGAGGCTCATGTAGTGGAAAGGGCTTGGGGGACACTTGGCCTAGTTATCGCAAACGTGATCGTGTACATTATTACTGCTGGTCCAACATTCTTTATGGCTACTACTCCTTACTGGGTTCGTTTAGCGGGGTTTCCACCTATCCTTGTCCTCTCTGACCCCACTGAGGCCTACCGTGTATTGACAAGCATGTTTATTCACGGCGATATACTCCACATATTCTTTAACATGTACTTCCTCTACATGTTTGGCCGTGCTGTTGAGGGTAGCCTTGGCACTTTAAGATTCCTCATACTATACTTTGCGAGCGGTATCGCTGCAGCCATTTTCCATACAGTCTATAGTTTTCTGGCAGGTGTAAGCGCGTTAGCAATACCAGCTGTGGGAGCTAGTGGTGCGATAAGCGGTGTACTTGGAGCATACATGATGCTTTATCCAGGTACTAGGCTTACAGCATGCTTCTGGTTCCCATTACCAATATGCTACACCACTTACTCTGCCTACTTCCTCCTCTTCTGGTTCGCGCTCCAAGTCCTCTACGGCTATGCAGCTACAGGTATGGCAACCATAGCCTTCTTTGCCCATGCTGGTGGGTTTGTCGCAGGAATAGCACTACTACCACTCCTAGCAGACAAGGCACGAATAGAGATGCTACGTGCAGCTACAAGTTTTGGTAGACTCTTCGGTGCCATAGTGATACCCTACCCTGTCTACACTATAGCGAGGAAGGGGTTATCAGCAGGCGTCAAGACAGCGTTTGCTCTCCTTACAACACTCCTCCTCATAGGCTCACTCTACGCCTCCATAACAGCCGTTGCTAAAACACAGGTAGTGGATACATCAAGAATAGATGCTGTCACGGAGGGAACAGTCTCTACGGGTTTCATAGTCTATCATCATGTCAATGGGAATGTTAAGGTGTACGGACTAGAATTTGTACCCGACGAAGTACGCGTACTGATATACCGGCTCTACTACTCTGGCCTACTCTATGACCCGGCAAGAGCAGACCAGGTATACAAGACTGTTGATGCCCGGTTAACTGCAGAAGTACCCATATGTGGTGGAGAACGTAGCGTTGACGTACCAGTCTACATCGAGTACTTTAA
>JALTZQ010000206.1 GCA_027046105.1 Pyrodictiaceae archaeon | reverse complement strand
ACAACTCCAGAGAGGGCACTAGAGGAGCTACCACGACTCATAGAGGCCCTACAGCCATCACCACTATATGCTCCTCTCCCACAAGCAAACGGCGAGCCATTATCCTTTGTTGACGAGAAAGTGCGTGAAGTAGTATTGTCTGGGGATGCCAGGAAACAAGTTGAGGAACTCGCATTAGAAGAGGCTGGCGATGTGGCTGGGAAAGTAGAGTTTGCACTAAAGAAAGTAGTCCTAGTAGGGTCGAACGGCGCAGACTACTCCTACGAGGCAACACACTTCAATGGCTACATACGCGTCTTCAGGGAAGGATCCAGCGGGCAATGGAGCTGGACAAGCAGTAGCTACGAGCCTAGCCTAGCCAGGAAAGCCCTAGAACAAGCCGTAGAGCTGGCCTCCCTCTGCTCAAGGCTACCAAAGAAGAGCATAGAGCCAGGCCGCTACCGCGTACTCTTATCACCAATGGTTGCAGGCAACCTAGTAGAACACCTAGCCATGGCTGCTAGTGCTGGCAGCATAATATTCGGCTTCAGCTTCCTCCAAGCCAGAAAACCCGGCGACAGTGTCGCCAGTGAGGAGCTAACAGTACTAGACAAACCACGCGACACAAGCCTACCAGGCTTCACCGGGTTCGACGACGAGGGAGTAGCAACAAGAGACAAGCCAATAGTAGAGAAAGGCGTACTAAAGACAATACTACACAACACCAAGACGGCAAGAGTCCTCGGCGGCGAAACAACAGGGAACGCGGGCTGGATAACACCGCATCCATACAACATTGAAGTCAAGCCCGGAGACCACACCCTAGACGAGCTCATAGAAGCACTTGGCACAGGAGTATACATAACCAACAACTGGTACACACGATTCCAAAACTACCTTGAAGGAAGATTCTCTACAGTCTCGAGAGACGCCGTAATACTCTACGAGAACAAGAAACCAGTAGCATGCACCGAGAGAATAAGAATAGCAGACACAATGCCCAACCTCTTCAACAGCATCGAGGCAATAGGCAGAGAAGCATGGCAGATAGAATGGTGGGAAGTCACAGTGCCAACACGCATACCACACATACTAATAAAAGACATAGGCCTAAGCAAGCCAACTTAGACGTCTGCATGCAATGTGGAAACAAGCTTTTTATATCGCATACTTCTCTTTATTGTTGTTTCTGGAGCAAACATAGCAAATAGAAGTATAGCTAGTAGAAAGATCTTTGCAGCCATTCGTACAAGATTCATACTCTCACCAGGCTGTTTGCTATGTTTGCTCCAGAAACAACAATAAAGAAAGCGGCGGCGCAGAGCGTTATTCTCTTAGATTACAGCATTGGTGGTAACGGCTACCATGGCAGTAGCGGTACGATATCTTTAACAGTATCTTCGCAGGGTGCTCTCTTTACATTATCATACACAGTTAACGGTATTGACGCCTATGACCTAGCCGGATCAGTTCTTACGGGAGTGTATGACCCAAGTATACATCAATTTATAGCATTTGGGAAGGGGTTCAACTATAGAACACGTAGCTGGACAAGCTTTACCCATTTTGAATCATACAGGATAAACTACTGGTATGGTACCCTATCAAGCGTAATGGTAGACAAATCCAGCTGTGATAGCATTGGTTATGCAAAGGTGTACGCGCGTGGCTATGCCCTTTTCAGAGTTGAGCATAGTACTTGGTGGGGAGCAAAAACCAGCGTCCATTATGACTATGTTAGTCTTACTGTCTCAAGCCTAGTATCATGTAGTACACTGCCTTAATGGAGAAGGATGAGGAAAATAGAAGGGTGCAATTAATTGATATCGTGTAAGATCTTTATCAAATCTATCATGTTTTTTATTACATTTATATCAATAATCTCTCTTCCACTTGCATCACCTTATGGCACTGGTTCTTTGGGCAAAATAGTTTATAGTTATCGAGGTAACATATTCTTTATAACACATAGTAATTTAGTATATAGCAGCGACGGATTATATATTCTTGGTGTAAAGGTTATAATAAGTATTAATAGTATGGAGAATGATCTTGTTACTATATTAGTGAATATTAGTGGACCATTATACTATGACCCTATGCTCGCTAACTGTAGTAGCTTCAGCCTTAATGTCCTATTTGAAGCCTGCAATACTTCATCTTTGGCTAGGATAATCAATGAGTCTTATAAGATGAGTTTGACATATATGGTCAATGCATCTAATAATTATGCATGGCTTAATGGGCATTTTATTGGATTCTTCCCCCTCTACGTTGTACCAGATATAGACTATGATAATGCTACACAGCTCAAGTATGTGTACTTGGGTGAAGAGCTTGCTTTGATAACAGAACATGATAAACCTGTTCCTATACGGGTAAAGAGACCCTATAAGTCAGGTTTTGTTGAGCTACGCTGTATAGCATATAATAACACATATGTCAATTTGTGTTTGCTTCATCATTATCCGCTTTATGTTTGGGGACTCTTACCTATTAAGGATAACAAGTTCGCTCTAGTCTATCTTGAAGTCGATGATAGTATGATTAATGTTTTGGCTTCTGTGAATGATTATCCTGCTAGTATAGAGTATGTTGACTATGTGAGGGTTGGTTTGCTAATGAGTGTTGTTGCGTTAATTATTGTTGGCATGTACGGTGTTGTACGTCGCCTTAGGAGGGGGAAAGGTTAAGTGTCATGTTGGCTGTGTGGCTTGGCTTTGAGGGATACTTGGTTTTCTCCTTTTGTTCTCTTGCTTTCTCTTATTATCGTGTTAAGCCCGCTCGTCTTAGCAATGTATGAGGGTGTCATACCGAGTACGTATGGTGTGTCAGGTCAGCTTGCTAGCGGCGGGGATACGTTGTCTTCGGCTAGTTTTACTTGTGAGAGTTTTGTTGTGGGAACCACTGGGGAATTTAATGTGAGTATGTTTTGGAGGGTTTATGGCGGTTTTCTTGGTCATCTTTCTGTATTGTATTTTGTTCTTGCTGGCATGATTGTTATTTTTGTTGTTGCAAGGCCGCTTGAGATGAAGTACTTCTTTGTAGAGTTAACATTTACTGGTAGTAGAGTAAAACTATTACTTGGTAGGCTTATTGCTGCTATTTCATTAATGTTAGTCTCCTCGGCTGCTAGTGCTTTAGGGCTTGCATCAGTATTGTATGTTATGCTCTTCCCAGGTGGGTGGTGGGAGGCTTTTAAGTTAGCACTACTCCTCTCTGCAAGCTCAGTGCTCCTCTCTGTTCCTGTGGCTACTCTCTTGTCACTAGTATCTAGGAGTAGTACTGTATCCGTTCTCGGGTTTCTAGGCTTCGTGGCCTTGTGCCTCGTGGCGGGCTCAAAGATTGACCTGGCAGAATCGCTTGTTAATGTGGCCATGATTGTGCGGGGTGACCCAGTTGGCTGGGTTAGTCTGTTGCTGCAGTTTCTCTTCTTTGTTCTAGGCCTTATGGGGGTTGAGAGGGTTGAGTATTAGGGTTGGTAAGGCTGTTTGGATAGTTCTTGTCTCAGCAATACTTCTTGTCGTGGGTACTGCTGTGTCCCTCACGGTTTTAGAGGGTCTTGCGCCTAGAGCTGAGGCTCGTATAGAGCTTGTAGCACCTCTGTACCCCTACAACTACACGTACGTGTATGTTATCGACGTATTTCTTGGCCGTGGCTTGTACGTTGTTTCCCTTGATTCACAAGCAAGTATTGAGGCTTGCATGGTCTGTAACAACCATACCTTATCTGTGAGAGTTGGGAAGGGGGAGGAGCGTGTCCTCAGATTAGAGTGCGATACTGGCAGCCTACACGTCATCATAAAGGCCTACATGGAGCCTTACTCGGTGAAGGCTGGTGTTTTAAGGGTGGCGAGGAGATGGAGGTAGAACAAGTAGTTGTTGAAGAGTTTGAGAAGAAGTACAAGCATTTTGTCTTGAATATTCCAAGACTAGTATTTAGAAGAGGCATTAACCTAGTAGTAGGGCCTAATGGTAGTGGTAAGAGTACACTACTAAAGTCGATAGCTGGCTTCGTAAAGCCTAGTCGAGGAGCTATACACGCCATTATTGGCGGCAAGAAGGTGCCTACATGGTCGATTCTACGGTGGATAGGCTATGTTGGCGAAGATGTCATTTTGCCAAATATGAGGGTAGAAAGTATCCTTACTGAGTTCTTGGGACACGAAAAGGCACACTACATTGCCAGGGAGCTAGGCCTCACGAGACACCTCCATAAGAAGTATCTTGAACTCTCAGCAGGCTACAGAAGAAGAGTCCAGCTCGCAATAGCTCTAGGCAAAGACTCTAGTATACTACTCCTAGATGAGCCTTTTGCAAACCTAGACATGTTCATGGTTGAGCCCCTCAAAAAGATACTTGAAAACCTCAAGGACAAAATAGTCATAGTAACCTCACATCACGTATTCAACCTCAAATTCTCAACTCTCACACTCCTAGACCAGGGCCGACTAGTCTACCACGGTGAACACCGTGGAGAATCCATGGAGGTCCTCGTTGACATCTTGGGCGAGGAATGCATACTAGACCTAGACCTACTCAATGAGCTAACAGGACCAATCAAGGTAAGGAAGCTCATAACAGTCCAAGAGAAAATCCTCGAATTACTACAAAATCAGAAGTAAGACCCCCTCTCCTCTTCACAAATAACTCTCTCAGAGTATGTCTATAAGTGGCTTCTCACCTTGAAGCTCTGCCGCGGTTACAAGTGTGGCATTGTTCTTCTTAGCTTCGACAAAGACTTCTCTAACTCTCTCCCTCCACTTCTTCTCTCTTAGCAAGTGGTGATCATAGATTATGAGCTTAGGAGAAGCAGACACGATTGTCACTGCATTCTCTATTGCTCTTTGCAGATTAATCCTATTCAGCATGTATGGGTACAAGTATGTGGGAGGACCATCCAAGACTACGATGTCAGGCTTTCTCCTAGCAATATGCTCTGCATAATCCTCTATTATTGGCCCCATAACATCACTAGTGTAGAAGACGCGGAGCCCCCTAACACGGGCTTCGAATCCTGTAACCCAGCCAGTCCTATCATACTCAACACCATGAAACCATGGGGATGTAAACTTTAGCTCTATACCACAGACATGGAACTCTCGGCCATCACTCCATAGCACAGTAGTGTTGTCTCCCAGCTCTCCCTCCCTAACCCACCTACCGTTGCTCCAGAGCTTGCAGAGCCTCCTAAACCATTCTCTACCCCTGGCTAGGAGTTCGCGGCGGCGAGAGTCATAGTCTCCAAAGCTCCGGGAAGAAGCGATACTTAGACTGGATACTGGGTCTTCACACTCAAATGAGCCTGGCTCGGTGTAGAGGTTGTTGGGGCTGGGGGCTAGAGCTTCGTAGAAGAGTCTTGCCCTCTTCCACTGGCTCTCATTAATATATGTGTTGGGGTTCTTTGCAATAATAGTCCTGCCGCGGAAAAGTAATGTGGGCAGTATAGGGTCACCAGGCCTTGGATGGTGGTCATAGTGGTAATGTGTCACAACTATAACCCTAGTACGGCTTCTTAGCAGCGCAGAACGTATCTCCTCGAGAGCCCTACGTCTAAGCCTAGCTTTCTCTTCTTCTGGAAGCGGGTAGCTGGGCTGCATAGCAGCAGCGCCAGGATCCACTAGTACATCGCAATCTGCTCCTTCTAGTAGTATTGAGGAAGATTTTGCGCCAAGACTATCAAACCACAACAGCTTCAGCGGGAGACTGGAGACCATGGCTCCCATGCCTAGACATAGGCAAGGATACTGGATGAGAGGAGGGGCTCGGGGCCGACCGCTACACGTCATCCCCAGGGGAGGGTTGGAACTAAGCCACCTCCTCACAGCCACACTACAAGAAGTCTGCTCTAAACAGTATAAGTGTATCCAAAAGTAGCTAGTCCAGTTTGCATGAAAACCCCTAGAAGGCAATCATTGTATATAGGTCTGGCATACATATATCAATATATGTTACATTTCAACATTATACTTACTGGTGAGAGTAGCATTGAGGAAAGCACTAGTAATAATACTCATGATAGTGCCGCTGGCGGCCATAGCAGTAGCTATGCTCTCTTCAGCGTATTATGCACGGGCCAAACAGACCAGTATTGATCCCACGGTTGTGCGTATGATAGTAGAAGACAATAAAAGCATGCTAGAGCAGAAGGCACTAAATCATCCTAATGTAGCACGGATACTCAAAATATTCAAGGCCAAGCCACACATGGGCAAGATGAGAATTGTAGACTTGAAGAAAGTCTCTGATAACGAGTACATTGCGGACATAGAGATGAGTGTCTCACCAGCACTAGTAGTTGTCGCAAAAGCTCGAATAGACATAGAGAAGAGGGCAGCAGCGCTAGTAGGTGAGCCTTTTGTTACTAGAAACATGACACGTATGAGTCAAGTCTTCTCTGAATCCGAGGCTGGAATGAGGAAGGCACAAGAGTGGCTTGTAGAGAACAGCAACATACTAAGAGAGATCATTTATAGCAGGGAGATACTAGAGGCTCTCAAAGAGAATAATGTCAGTGCTGAATGGGTGATAAGTGAAGCCCTAAAACTAGCAAAACAACACTCTCTCACAGTATCATTCGGCTTTAACCCAGCTACTGGAGAAATTAAATACTACACAATTATAGTACGAGTAGTACAAGTAGAGCAGGGCAATAAGACACAATGGATTGTATTGAGTAATAATATAGAACAAGCATTCATGCTTAATCTACCAAAAACTTGCCAGAAGATAATAGATATAATGATGTACGTTAAAGAAACAGAGCAAAGCTTCAAGATGTTAAGGTACCGGTACATGGTTAATCCATGTATATACTCTTCTCCAGCTATGACTAAGGGGGAGAGTAGTAGTCTTAGTGATGGTTAGCTCAAGGTACTATATTAAGGTTCAATCATGATTGTATAGTGTGTTATGTACCTTTTCTAATGCTTTAATAACAGTTCTATACCATACGCTTAAGCCAAGAAATGGAATTTAATAAGAGGGTAAAAGGTGTATATACAGAAATTAAAACGTCTTTTATTTGTACATTGCTATGCTCGCGTAGCCTACTGCTATTTCCTCTTCTCCAGTTATGTGTGCTGAGTTATAGTATTTGAGTAGTTCTGCTCTTGCATTCTTTGCTTTTGCGTACTCTATTAATGCTGCTATGGCTCCTACGCCGCATACTGTTGCTCCTGTCTCAGCTATTACGCTAAGGAAGCCCTTAGTATCTAGTGCCAGTATCCTATCTATGACTCTCATATCAAGCTTTTCGACGTTCTCGGCTACGTTGCTAGTGAATAGTACATACCCGTAGATGAAGCCGTGGTGGGTAAAGTCTGAGGATGCTATCACTATTGTTTTTCTCCCTAATTTTTCTGCCACACGGTTTATTGCTGATGCTAGCTCTGCTGCCATCCTAGCTGTGACTTCCTTAGCTACAATGGGTACTAGCTTGAAGCCCGTGTTGTATATGTACTGAAGGAAGGGCAGTTGCACCTCAACACTATGCTCGTGGATATGTGCTGAAGGATCGTCTGTAAGTCCTGGGTACTCCTTGAGGAGCTGCTGTACAAACTCAAGATCAACAGGTACTTCTCCTAGAGGAGTCTTCCACGCCTCCCATCTCATTGTAGTAGTGTAGAAGCCACCGTAGCCAGTATGGTTTGTGCCTATAACAACGACTGTGTCAGGCTTGTATCGTGTATCTGAGAGCCACAAATAGAAGTGGGCTGCTGCTGGGCCAGAATACGTGTACCCTGCATGGGGCACTACACCTCCAACAGGCTTTACGCCAGCTACATGGTGCTCATTAGGCATCCTCCCAGGGCCAAATCTCGTGTTGAGAAACGACCACTCAATAGTCTTCTTCAACTCAATGGGGTCAGCAGGGTAGAAGCCTCCTGCAACAGCGGGCTCACGCACACGAGCCAATAAGGCTCACCCTCCGGCCTGCCTTAGATTCCACAAGTGCAAGAAGCCGTTATACTAGAAGTATTTTCAGCCTAATAAAACACTGGAGCAATTCATTATTAGCATAAGGTTTAACCTAAGAAGACGTCTACACTCTCTTAGGCGTAGCTTATGAATTGAGGGGGCATATCATCGAGCTTGTCTAAGATGGGATAAGACCGTGTTAATCATAGCCGATAACACGTAGCTGAGGAGTACACGGATTATAAGCTAAAAATAAAAGATATCTACCTCTTGCTACGCTTCTGTCTTAGCTCATGTCTAAGCTTCTTTGTTTCCTCCCAATCTATCTCCATTTTCTCTGGGTCTATTACTACTCCATAGATGTTCCTGGCTGTCTCTAGAGTTATCAACTCGTTCTTGAAGTCTTCTAGTACTAGCTTGGGGTCTCTCTCGAGGGGGTCACCCCATCCGCCGCCGCCTGATGTTCTTATGCTTATTAGGTCTCCTCTCGATAGTTCTTCTGCTGTTATCTTTCTCACGTCTAGCACCTTACCACCTTTGTATATTAAGACACGGTTTCCTGGGCCTGGCATGCCGCCCGCTACTCCCCATGGTGGGAAGTCTCTTCGGCCTACCTGTATTGTTACTATGGCCTTACTGTTGAGTATACGGTATTCTCTTATGACGCCAAAGCCTCCACGGTACTTCCCGTGTCCTGTGCCGTCCTCAGTGTTGAGCATGTATCTCTCAACTAGTATTGGGAAGTTCTTCTCGTAGACCTCGCTTGACGCTATGTATGTGTCTCCGTCTCCTATGGCTACAAGACCGCTTGTACCATCCATGTCGTATCCTGCTCCCCAGCCTCCAGGCTGTGGCTCGACTATTGCGAAGGGTTCTCCTGTCCGGTCATCTATGCCGCCTACTATTGTGGCTATTATTGATAGGAAGTGGCCTGCAGTCAGCTTCTCTGGTACGTGAGGCGCTAATGCCTTCCATACCAAGTCAGATGCGAAGGCCATTGACTCCCAGTAGGTCGATGTCGGTGCAGGCGGCTTCGGGTTGAATATTGTGCCTTCGGGTGCTATGACTTCTAGTGGCTTGAAGAAGCCACCAGACGGGTATGCGTGTGGGTCAGTTACAGCCATGTAGACCTCTCTCACACCCGACACTGTTGCTGGGAATGGAGAGTTTATTGATATGTTTACTTGTGGGTCACTACCCGTGAAGTCTGCTATGAACTTTTCATCTGTTATCTTCACCTTTACCCTAACGTAGACAGGCTTGTCTGTGCCCGCTAGAGCAGCGTCAATATAGTCTTCTGCCTCAAACTCGCCCTTTGGTAGCTCTTTCAGCTTCTGGTAGGCATACTTCTCGCCATCCTCAATAAGTTTCTTCATAGCCCTTAACACATTGTCAATACCATACTTCTCAATAAGCCTGTAGACTCGCTTCATTGCAACACGCATAGACGCTACTTGGGCCTCTATGTCTCCCTTAGTGTACTCGGGTAGCCTAGAGTTAGATAAGATCATCTCGAGAACATCCTTGTTTAGCTTGCCAGCATTATAGAGTTTTACACAGGGCATTATGATTCCTTCCTGGTAAATTTCTGTCGCATTAGGATTCCAGCTTCCAAATGCTGCTCCGCCAACCTCGCTCCAGTGTCCTTTACTGAGTATGATGCCTATAAGCTCGTCACGGTAGAACATTGGCATTGCGAGTGTAACGTCGTTTAAGTGAGTACCATCATCATAGGGGACGTTGTCTACAATAACATCTCCTGGGTGGAGGTCGCTACCCCACTTCCTTAATACTTTGCGTGCAACAAAGTCAAGTACTCCCGAGAATCCTGGTACTCCAGGAGCTTGAGCTATTAGATTGCCTTCAGCATCTGTCATACCCACAGCGAAGTCTAAGACTTCGTAGATTACTGGGCTCTTAGCAGTCCTAGCAAACGCGTAGAACATCTCTTCAGTAGTAACCATGAGGTTGTTTGCTATTATTTCAAGAGTGAAGAGGTCTCCTTTACCCATTGTATTCACCTCTCATTCAACTCTTGAAGCTTATTATTATGTTGCCATACTTGTCGCGCAAAAACCTCTGGCCCTCAAGCACAAGCACAGTCGATGTTGGATCCTCTATAATAGCGGGACCATAGCCCTCAACTTCTCTAGGTATCTTCACCCTATCATAGACGGGTACTACGAGTTCCTTACCCTTAACGAATATGCGTCTATCCTCCCTTATTGCATCATCTAGCCTTCCATCA
>JALTZQ010000205.1 GCA_027046105.1 Pyrodictiaceae archaeon | reverse complement strand
CCCTCTTATACAGGGGCATCCTGGAGACTTCCTCAAAACCCTCAACAGCCCTAGAGATCTCCTCCCTCACCTCACCCACAGTCATAGCAGGAACCCTTCCGACAACCTCCCCGGTAGCGGGGCTCCTAACTTCAATAAACCTCTCCACAATAATCCACCCCAGGAAAGGACCTACCCTTCCAATCAATATTTAGCTGTCAAAACGTTTAATTTCAACTCTGCATCTAATCCCGTCTCTAAGTCTTTTCTAAACCTTTACTCCGACACGTCCGCTACAATGCAATCTACAGTTTCCACTAGCTCCTGCGGGTTAAACTCTAGCAGAGTCCTTTCATCACCGCCCCCTCCATAAGCCACCTTCATGGACGCAACCCTACTATCAACTATTACCCTGACACCCTCAGGCAGAGCTATTGGAGGCACTCCACCCGCAGGATACCCCGTTAGCTCTGCCACCTCACCTCTCTTAGCAAGCCTACACTCACCGGCTACCTTAGCAACTTTATCTAGGCTAAGCCTCCTATTGCCAGGGACTATTACGGCATACACGCCGCCTTTACATACTAAAACCAGAGTCTTGACTATAACAGCCTCCTCCACCCTCAGCTGGCTTGCAGCTTCAGCTACAGTCCTAGTAGGCCCTGGCATGCTTATGAGCCTCCATTTAAGCCCCTTCACGCGGATCCACTCTTCCACCCTCTCCCTACTCAACGCGGCACCCTCCCAACCCTCCATAAAACAGTTTTTGTAATTAAAAGTGCCGGTAGGTCCTACCTCCTGCAGCTTTCGGGTGGGTAGCGGCTAGAGTAGGCGTATAGTGCTGGTGTCGGCCTTAACTCTTACCTTAACCCTAACCCTGGGCTCGCCTTCAGCCCTCCTCTCCACTAGCAGCCTTGTATGCCTCAGGTTCTCCTCCTCTACCTCATAGATCTTGTCGCCCTCGAACTCCGCCCTGAAGCTGGAGGCGTCAGCCTCTAGGTCCACCCAGTACTCGCCCTCCTCTACAGGCGTAACATGGAGTCTAGCAGAGGACACGTCGAGGCTTGCATACACTCCACCACCCCTAAGCAGGGGGGCTTCGGCTCTGACGCCGCTGGCGTCGGCCTTAATGCTAATGTATTCGAGGGGCCTGGCCTTAGCCTCTATTTTAATGCTACTTGTATCAGCTACCACACCCACAGCCCTCATGGGGGCTTCAACCTCAATATCGGCAGCCTCCGCAACGAGCCTAGCTAGCTTCTTACCCTCGTAATCCTCTAGACTAAGCCTAACATCGCCGCTCTTCACCTTGTAGCCTGAAATCCTAATTCTACCTGGAGGGCTCTCGCGAACCCTAACACTACTAGCTCCAGCCTCAACCAGGAGTACCACGGGCTCCTTTACATCCACTTGAGATTCAACCTTAACACTACCCCTCTTCCAGAAGCCCGAAGTAGCTCTCACAGCCTCGGATATGCCCTCCCAGATGGCTGAGGTAACCTCAGACACTATATCCCCGATCATATTGCTGATTTCGTAAGCCTCCCCCAGGCTATAAATCCTTATGTCAAACCTTCTACGACGCCTTCTCACCCCATGCCACCCCCCTTACCCTCACGCCTTCGAAAACGCCTAGAGGCTAGATGACGTGCCTCTAAGGGGCTGGGGAGTCCAAGCCTTGAAACGGCCCCGTCATACTCTCTGATAAGGTCATCTACAAGGCTCTTAGGGAGCCCTCTAACTCTAGCCCGAAACCTCAGCCTGCTAGTCGCCTTCCAGACCTTCAGTGTGAAGTATAGCCTTAGGTATAATGTTGTGAGCTGCGCTACCAAGACTAACACCCTACACGCCAGAGCCAGGGCCCCTAGAATAGCTGTTACCTTCTTCATCGCCCGCAAGCCTTATCACCATCCTCCTACCCCTCCTCTCAACCTCCACTACGCCAAGCTCCTCAAGCCTCCTAACCCTCTCCCTTATAACGCTCCTAGACGCCGTCCCTCTCAGCTTCCTAACCTCCCTCTCCAACCCCCTCAGGGTCATGGGCCCGTTAACGGCTAGGACCTCCACTATAGCCCTAGCAATGCCATCATCGGCAACCTGCCCCTCAACCCTCGATAGAACCATTGCTATTCTCCTGGCAGCCGCTACAGC
>JALTZQ010000204.1 GCA_027046105.1 Pyrodictiaceae archaeon | reverse complement strand
AAAACACTAGTTGTACGCTTTGAACGAGCTTGTAGAACTGCACAAGCTATAGCAGAATTCCTATCTGAGCATCCTAGAGTCGAGCAGGTATACTATCCAGGCTTACCCAGTAGCCCTTATCATGAGGTGGCTTCAAGGCTATTCCGGAAACGACTATATGGTGCAGTAGTCTCATTCACTATCCATGGAGGCTTAGAAGAGGTACGTAAGATAGTGTCTAGGTTTAAAGTAATAAGGCCTACACCTAGCCTTGGAGCCACAGAGACCCTCGCCACCATACCCTCGATCTCAGCAGCACGCTACATAGATCCAGGGACGAGAAAGAAGCTAGGAATAACAGATGGGCTCATAAGACTCTCAGTGGGCTTAGAGGATCCCGAAGACCTCATTGAGGATCTTGATAACGCACTTAACGGGAGATACTATGGGGTACCAGAGAAGCGTATAAAGGAAGCCAAAATAGGAGCTGAAACACTTTAGCCTCTTAGGGCAACGTTATTCATGTTGTTATGGCAATTTTTTCATTGTAATCCTTCTCCTAATAATGCGAGTCAGCTTTTTAAGCCACGTTTGCCCACTTTTAACCCAGTCGGTGCAAGGTATCTGGTGGGATCGTTGCACCGGGCTCTAGGCCCATTAACGATAATGTTATTTCTTGTAGCGATGTTTGCCCCGCTCTATATACATTCACCAGCCATGGCGCAAGAGGAGAAGGTCTACAAGCTAGAGTTTGAGGTTCTGGTACCAGAGTATGATCCTGTAAGAATTCGTGCGGCAGAACTCTTGGCCAAATATGCTGCAGAGGTTGGCATAAAGATACACGTTAGACCAGTAGACCTGAACTATGAGATAGCTAAAGTTCAGGATGAACATGATTTCGACATGTACATTCTCGGATGGACGGCAAGAAACATGCCAATGTATATCTCATCTATGGTGAAGATTAGCGAGGATAGACCTGGAGGAAACAATGCTGAAGGTATAAGGAATGAGACTCTTGACAAGCTTGCACACATGCTTGATAGTACGGTGGATCCAGAGAAGCAGAAGGAGATACTATGGAAGATCCAGGAAATACTTGCTGACCAAGTGCCGTGGGTCGGTATATATACGAGGTACTTAACACAAGTATGGGTCAAGAACCTTAAGGGCTTGCATAAGGAATACTGGGGCTATGCAAGCCCAATGACTTGGCGTACAGCCTATTTCGAGGGACAAGAAGGTGGTACCTTCATAGTAATACTTGCAGACGATCTTAAGACCGAAAACGTCTTACTCGAGAAAACAATCTATGAAGACATGGTGTGGGATGCTCTCTACGATACACTAGTCTACTTGGACGATAATTATTCGCCAAAACCCTGGGTAGCCTACAAGTATGAGTGGAGTGAAGATGGAAAAGTATGGACCTTCTACCTAGTACAAAACGCTACATGGCATGACGGTAAACCCTTAACTGCAGAAGATGTGGCATTCACCTTTAACTATATAGTGAAGAACCAAGTGCCTGGACTAGCCAATATAGCTAAATATGTAGAGAAGGCTGAGGTTATAGATAAGTACACTGTCAGAGTATACCTCAAGGAGCCCTATGCTTGGTTCCTCTACGACTTAGCTGATATGCCTATCCTACCTAAGCATGTATGGGAGAACATTCCATGGAACACAACTAACCCACCACTAATAGGGAGCGGGCCATATAAGTGGAGTAAGAGAGTGACTGGCGAGTACATCGAGTTAGTGAAGTTCGAAAACTATTGGCGAAAGAACATGCCAAAAATGGATCGCCTAGTCTTCAGGATAATAAAGAACTTCAATACAGCCCTCCTAGCCATGGAGGCTGGTGAAGCGCACTTCTACGTTTACTATATACCACCGAGTGCTGTGCCAAGAGTCAAGCAGAATCCTAATCTCCACCTTAACCTAGAACGTGGTATAACCTTCTACTATCTTGGCTTCAACCTGCGAAGACCACCACTCGACGACGTATGGCTAAGGAGAGCAATAGCATATCTACTACCGAAGAAAGAAGTTGTCGAGGGCCCATTACAAGGTCTTGGCGAACCATGTACATGGTACATATCGCCATACTTTGGTGAACTCAGTAACCCACATATCCCAGAAAAGTATCCATGGATTGGCAGCATTGAACCTAATATAGAGAAGGCTAAGGAAATGCTTGCTCGATCCAACAAATACGAGTACAAGGACATAGATGGCGATGGAGTACTTGAAGCCATACCGAAGAAACCAACACCAACACCAGCATCACCAACGCCTACAGCAACACCAACAACGCCATCGCCAATACCATCACCAACAACGCCGCCACCAAGCCCAACACCAACACCGTCACCAAAGCCTACAGCGCCAGCAGAAGCTGCTGGACCACCATTCCTCTCAGGGGCTCTAATCTTAGCAATAGTAGTTATAGTGCTAGCAATAGCCATAGTCTTGCTCAAGAGAAGATAGCGGGATTTCGATGCTGCACTTATCCAAACCTAACCCACATTTTTTCCTAGTTTCATGCTTCATTAACACATCCCCCAGTTCCAGGGGCTTCAGAATGCTTGTCTTCACTACAGAGTGGTTAATCTTGACGTATAGGGGTTGTTGGAGGGGTATAGAGAGCATTGGGTCTTCGTGGCTATGTGGCTAGGCGTAGCGTTGAGCTAGTGGTATCGCTATTCCTCTTCATGGCCTTAATGTTCTACGTGTTTAGACTTATGCCTGGAGACCCTACAGCCATGTTTATTGAGGAGGCTGCCTTTAGTGCAGAGCTTCGTGAAAGACTTCGTGAGTTGTGGGGGCTTAACAAGCCTATACATGAACAGTTCGTTATCTATATGTCTAACCTGCTTCGCGGTGAGCTAGGTGTTAGTTTCATATATAATAAGCCAGTGGCTGATTTGATCTTTAGTAGGAAACTATTGAACACATTAGCGCTGCTAACGGCTAGCCATGGTATGGCATTGGCTCTTGGAATGATACTTGGTGTTTGGGCTGCATGGAGGCGTGGCAAGGCTATTGACTTAGCTTCTCTCGTTACAGCATTGGTACTCTACACTATACCAGTATTCTGGCTTGGCCTCATATTCCTACTACTCTTCGCAGTTTATAATCGCTGGTTCCCTCTAGGAGGTACAATAACTCCAGCAAGAGAGTATGGCAATATTGTAGAGTATATGGGCGACTATCTATGGCATATGATGCTCCCTGCTACAGCTATAACATTGATACGGTTGGGTGCAGATTTCCTGGTAATGAGGAACACTATGGTTAGTGTCATAAGGGAAGACTATATTATCACGGCAATGGCTAAAGGGTTGCCGGAAAAGATAGTTGTCTGGAAGCATGCTGCACGGAACGCTATGCTCCCCATCATAACTCTAGCAGGCCTCGATATGGCAACAGTTGTTAGTGGTGCTGTGTTGACAGAAAGCGTATTCAACTGGGATGGCATAGGCCGACTATTGTACGAGGCAGCAATATACCGCGATTACCCAGTTCTACAAGGCTTATTCTTCATAATCACGCTTGTTGTACTACTAGCCAACTTCCTCACCGACCTCCTATATGCTTATCTCGACCCAAGAGTGAGGTACGACTAGCCATGGCAGTTATTATTGGGCGTGAGAGACCTACCTGGATAGATAGGCTAGTAGAAGGCTGGAAGGTATACCGTAGGATAAAGTTAGGGATTATTGGGCTAATACTGCTTGCCTTCTATGTGTTCATCGCGATAGCCGCACCATGGATAGCACCGTACGATCCTAAAGAGAGTGTTGGTGAGCCCTTTGAGCCCCCAAGCCCCAAACATCCCTTTGGTACTGATGAAATGGGGCGTGATGTACTTAGCCAGGTCATCTACGGTGCAAGGATCTCTCTATTTGTCGGTGTTCTAGCTTCAATACTCTCCGTGGTTATAGGGGCAGCTGTTGGTATAACAGCTGGCTATTTCGGCGGCATAATAGATGATATATTGATGAGGATAACTGATCTATTTCTAGTAATACCCGGCTTGCCATTCATCATTGTACTGTCAGTTATACTAGGGCCAAGTATATGGAACGTTATCCTCGTAATAGCCATTATCTCTTGGCCTAGCGCTGCCCGTCTCGTGAGAAGCGAGACACTTTCCCTAAAGGAAAGACTCTTTATACAAGCAAGTCGTGTAGCAGGTGCTAGTGACTGGTTCATTATAACACACCATATACTACCGAATGTGTTGCCTATACTCACTGCCACAATGGTGCTAACTGTAACCAATGCCATAATACTAGAGGCTGGTCTCAGCTTCCTCGGTCTCGGTGATCCTACTCAGATAAGTTGGGGTACAATGTTATACTTTGCTGACCGCTATGGGGCACTATTAAGTACAAACCCCATGTACATTGTTGCACCAGGTCTTGCACTCATAGGCATAGGATTAGCCTTTGTCTTCATAAGTTATGCTCTAGACGAGGTCGTTAATCCAAGGCTTCGCGAGAGGTAGGCTTCTCTTGAAGTCCTCCATGATACTTAGTGTAGAGGATCTAAAGGTATACTACTTTACCGCTTCCGGGGTAGTGAAGGCAGTTGATGGCGTAAGTCTAGAGGTTGACAAAGGCGAGATGGTTGCTCTCGTGGGTGAAAGTGGTAGTGGTAAGAGTACGTTAGCCTATGCCATAATGAGGCTCGTTCCTCCCCCAGGCAGAATAGTTGGTGGAAGAATAACCCTTGACAGCATAGATATTACAGCATTAAGTGAGGAGGAGGTTAGGAAAATACGATGGAGAAAGGTAAGCATGATATTTCAGGGAGCGATGAACTCACTTAACCCAGTTATGAGGGTAGGAGATCAAATAATAGAGGCAATGCTCTACCATGGCGCAATCACGACGCCTGATGAGGGTCGCGAAAGGGTTAAGGAGCTCTTCCGTCTCGTGGGTCTAGATCCAGAGAGGATAGATAGTTATCCACACGAGCTTAGTGGAGGCCAAAAACAACGCGTCGTCATTGCCATGGCTCTTGCGCTTGAACCAGACCTTGTTATTGCTGATGAGCCCACGACGGGTCTTGATGTAACGACGCAAGCTAAGATAATGGATATGCTCCGGGATATACAGCGTGAAGTAGGAATATCAATTCTCCTAATAACGCATGATCTACCATTAGTTGCTGAAGTTGCTGACCGTGTCTATGTAATGTATGCTGGCAAAATTGTTGAAGCCGGCGACGTGGACAGCATCTTCTATGAGCCTCGACACCCCTATACGCGTGGATTGATAGGTGCTGTACCAAGCCATATTGGTCCAAGGAAGAAGCTAGTAGCATTACCCGGTGAGCCGCCCGATCTACGTAATCCTCCACCTGGCTGCCGATTCCACCCCAGATGCAGCTATGCGACGCCAGTGTGTAGGGAAAAGGAGCCATTAGTTCGCAAACTAGGGCCACGAAGATTCATCGCGTGTTGGCTTGAGGAGAAGACGTATGAGGAGAGGTGATGTGTTGTGAGGGATATGCTTGTAGAAGTGAACGATCTTTACAAGTGGTTTCCCGTCCGTAAGAGTATTCTTGAAACTATAATACGTGGTGAAAGAATCTTCGTCAAGGCCGTTGATGGTATAAGCTTCAGTGTCCGGAGGAGGGAAATCTTTGTACTAGCTGGTGAAAGCGGTAGCGGCAAGACCACGACGGGCAAGATACTAGTTGGGCTTGAGAAGCCAACAAGGGGAAGGATAATCTATGATGGTGTAGAGGTTTCAAGGCTTCGTAGAAGTGAGTGGAAGAAAATGGGTTTACGGCGCAAAATACAAATGATATTCCAGGATCCCTATGAAAGTCTTAATCCACGCCAGAGAATCATCGATATAATCGCGGAGCCCCTAGTAGTCAATAAGATTGTGAGGAGTCGCCGAGAAGTTGAGGAAAGAGTATTCAAGATCCTCGAGGAAGTTAAGTTGACACCACCAGAGGAATTCGCTTATCGTTACCCTCACCAGCTAAGTGGTGGACAACGTCAACGCGTAGCAATAGCTAGGGCCATGGTTGTAGATCCCGAGTTCGTTGTAGCAGACGAGCCTGTCTCAATGCTGGATGCAAGTATTCGTGCATCAATACTTGATCTACTACTCTACTTCCGTGAAAAGAAGAATGTGACATTTCTCTACATAACACACGACCTAGCTACAGCGAGGTATGTAGGGGACAATATGGCTATAATGTATTTGGGTAAAATAGTGGAATTAGGACACGTTGAGACGATACTCGCTAACCCTCTCCACCCCTATACTCAAGCCCTTATATCGAGTATTCCAGTACCAGATCCACGCTATGCTCGTGAAAAGAAGAAGAGGATAGAGCTCCGAGGTGAAATACCAACACCTATTAACCCGCCTAAAGGGTGTAGACTACACCCACGATGCCCCTTCGCAATGCCTATTTGTAGCGAAAAAGAACCACCTATGGTAAATGCTGGGAAAGGCCAATACGTGGCCTGCTGGCTCTACGCGAAGAAGTAGGGGGTGAGCACTGTGACCCTCGCTCGTGGAAGAATTGTACGTGAACTGACTCTACGTGAGAAAATACTCTTATTCATAGTAGTGCTATGGGTCATTGTGCTAGGATTCATAGCAGCCTCCTACTACGTGCTAAAATAGAGAGTTAGAAACACACACGCTACTAAGACCTCCTTCCTGAGAAACCCTTGCTTATCCACCCTCTATTTTAGCTAATGTACCATGTATGTAGTACTAACTTGCTGAGGAACTAATGTAACCTGAGTAATCCACTGGTGGTGTTGTGGTGGTTGAGAGAGAGGTCGAGGCTCTTATTGAGTTCGGTGCTAGGGTGTTGTACGTTGTTTTGTCGAGGAGGATTAGTCATGATCGTGCATTCCAGGTTGTGTTAAGGGAGTTCTCGCGCGCTGCCCAGCTTGTTCCAGTTAAAGTATTGTTTCGTGTTAGCCGCCGAATGGTTTCGGACTACTATGCGCTCCGTTTCGTGGAGAAGAGGGTTTATGGTGGCAGAGGTGGTGTCAAGAGGCTCGCTCGCCTCTGGCTTGTCTTGTTCGGGCCTAGCTCGGGCTTGGTGCCTGGCTGGATGGAGGATGGTGTTGCAAGGCTTCGTCGTCGGCTGCTGAGAACTATGCCTAAGCGGGTTGAAGAGCTAAGTGAGATCCTGGATTATGTAGAGGACCCTATTCTCCGCCTCGCGGTCCAGTACAGTTTTCCTAGATGGTTTGTTGAGGAACTCGTATCCCTTATTGGCTATGATGAGGCCGAGAAGCTATTGAGTGGGCTTAATGAGGAGTATTGGTGGATACGAGTCAACACCTTAAAGACCGACATCGACCGTGTCGTTGAGAGTCTTGGTGAGCGAGGTGTCGTTATACGCAGAGACCCAGATCTACCCTACATGCTAGAAGTTGTGGAGTACGAGGAGCCACTACACCACCTAGAGGAGATGTGGCGTGGAGAAATAGTATTCCAAGACAAAGCTTCAGCTCTAGTGGTTGAAGCCCTTAGACCAGAACCTGGTGACCTAATCCTCGACCTAGCCTCGGCTCCTGGGGTAAAGGACTCACTAATAATGCAGTTGACGGAGAACCGTGCGAGGATAGTTGCTGTAGACTTGTCCTGGGAAAGGATACGGAGACAAAAAAGACTCATGAAGCTGTACGGCGTTGATATGTCGAGAGTAGAACTCGTCAACGCAGACTCGACCATACTAAGCCTAAACATAGAGCCAAACAAGGTGATAGTAGACGCACCATGCAGTAGTAGTGGTGCAATAGGCAAAGATCCCGCCATAAAACTACACCTAGAAACAAGGGAATGGCTAGAACAATTCCCACCAATACAGTCAGCACTACTAGCCAAGGCACTAACATACCACGCCACAATAGTCTACGCAACATGCAGCATAATGCCAGAGGAGGGAGAGGAAATACTAGCCAAGCACGCAGACCTCATGGACGACCCAGGAATACCGGGGACAAAAGGCTACAACAAGTACGGAGACATAGCAGAACATTCAAGGAGACTATTCCCACACATCCATCGAACACAAGGATTCTACATAGCCAAGCTAGCACCCAGAAGGGGATAAACCACAAAAACCACCACACAAGAAACAACAACCACAACAACACGGAGAGACACAAAATCCTCCAGGCAAAAGAGGGGCCGTAGTCTAGCTTGGCAGGACGCGGGGCTTGGGCCCCCGTGGTCCGGGGTTCAAATCCCCGCGGCCCCACCAAGCAATTCTCATAGGGTTCTGATGCACTTCTAATCGGCTCTAACCTACCAGGTATATCATCATTCTCAGACTAGTGTATTAAATGCGAACATCTTTTGGCATACCAGTTAGGCATATGACAGGGTGATAGTATATAACAATCGTTGAAGTCGGATACGGTAGTACGTAGTGGGAGATTAGTGCTATGGTTAAGGTTGTTCGTATTCGCTATGACAACAGTGTTTTGAATTTTCTGATAAAGCAGACTTAGGGAAAAGTGAGGAGGTTCGAATAGTTGTGTTTTCAAAGAATTCTATGAGCTTATCAAGAAATTGAAATCAAGGATAAAGAGGGTATAGGTGGGTTCTTAAGTAAGGTGGATAATATAACAATTAAGTGTAATAGTGGAAGAAGCTTAATGTTATTCTGAAAGAAATTTCGTGTTTTCTTCATAGTTTATCTATACATTAGCGAATTGTTACGATGTATTGCATCGTTAGGGTTTAGAGTTTTGGCGTTAGAATTATGAGGCCTGATATCTTAAAGTATAGTTAGAGCCTATGGTGTTTGGAATTGACTAGTCTATTATATAAAAGGGTATCCAAGATACTTGGTGTTGAAGAGGATGTATTAGAAAAAGAGGCATTACGCCAGTATATTTTGTCTGAGCTTAGACGTGTTAGGTTAGAATCCAAACTCATTATGGCTCGATATGGTGTATCGAGTATTGAAGAGCTTGACGAGAAGATTAGACGAGGAGAACTAGAGGAAACAAAAGTCTTTGAAGATCTTACTCGCCTCGATTACTTACTTGACCGTGAGGAGAAGTTGAAAAAGCTTTTAGAGGAATTGAGAGGCGCAAGAAAGTGAACGAAAGCGATAGTATAGATGAGATGCTTGAAAGGCTTAGAGAGCTTGCTATTAGCTTATACCCAGAAATAGTTGTTAATGCAGAGATAGTGTATGGTAAATTAAGAATATACCTCATCGATGAAAGCTTTATTGACGTATGGATTTCTCGAAGACTATCTAACAGATATGCTATACATTGGGAGAGGCGTCACATAGATGGTACCATATATCGATGGGATAATACGCCTCATGAAACCCATAGACAAATATCAACGTTTCCACATCACTTTCACGAAAAACATGATCATATAGTAAAGCCATACCATTATCCTGGAAACATTGAAGAAGCACTCAAGGAAGCGCTAAAGTACGTAAAAGAGAAGATAGAGAAAACAACACCATAGTGGAACTACATAGACATACTCTACAGGTAAAACTCCTTACATCTACGTGTCCTCCTTAACGTGAAATTCAGAACCATACTCATGTATATAATGGTATTCCTAATTGGAATAGAAGTACTTAGGAAGTATACAGTACCCTTCCCCAGAGCGTTTGATTACCATGAAAGATATGTCCTTGAGATCTCTAGGAACGTTGTAGATATATGCATACGTGACCTTGGCTAAGAGTCCACATAGATGCCGTATCGTGGCATGCTAGGTTTTAGATAATAGTTATTCTGATGATACCAATTGAATATTATCTCCGCTTACTTGGCATATCAGCTATATGCTCGCTAAATCAGTTCTGGCATATGTTTGGAGCCCCGTGGTCTGGGGTCCGATCCCCGCGGTTCCACCAAGCAATTCTCATAGGGTTCCAATATGCTCCTAATCGATATTGGCTAAGTCGCTGGTGTTGGAAATTAAGTGGAATTTCGGGTATTAGTGCTACAAGGTCTAGGCTTAAATGTGGCTTCTAGTGTTGTTCTCTTGTGTGCTAGAGGGTGTGTTTTTCCGCTATATAGATTCCTATTTTAGTTCTTCTTGTTTGAGGTAGATTTCTGCTGCTAGTATGGCTGCTCCTGCAGCACCACGTATAGTGTTGTGTCCGAGTACCACCATTCTTAGTGTATCTTCTAATACCATTTCTAGGCGTCCAACAACCACTGACATTCC
>JALTZQ010000203.1 GCA_027046105.1 Pyrodictiaceae archaeon | reverse complement strand
AACCCATAGATTATGCTAATGATGAAGAATTAGAGCTTCTCTACAATCTGGCCAAACGATATGCATCCATGACACCCTACGAGGCCTATGTAGTTTACATGCGGAGACTAGAGGAACGTGAATAGAAGAGTGTAGTCTAAGCCAAGCAACAATCGGCATCAATAACTAATATTTGGAGGCTGCATGTTAAACCAACTCTGTCCCGGTGAATTCCCTACAGGGGTAAAACTGTGTTGCTGCTTGAGAGGTACGCGCCACCAAGCTTATGGATGCGTGTTCGACCCGATGCAGTCAGTGTGTGGAGCGATGATGAGGTACGCAAACGTCTTTCATGGTATTATAGGGTAATGGTCGATGAAGCCCCAGCTAAGTTCATGCTGGCCAAATACTTCGAAATAGTTGAGGATCCCACTAAGCTTGATTATGATAATCTATGGAGTCTTCACGATAAAACCGCAATGGAGTTTAAGAGTTTCTGGCGTAGAGTCCTTGAGGGAGACTTAGATTATGACCGTTTTAGACAAGAGTATAGAACACTACCTCCCCATAGCTTTCTTGACCTTAAAATAGAGATAGCACGAAGGATTATATATTCATGCGTGTTTTGTGAGAGGAAATGTAGAATAGATAGGACTAGGAGAATAGGTGCATGCAGAATTGATGCTAAGACCTATGTGAGTTCATGGTTTCATCATTTAGGTGAAGAAGCACCTTTAGTACCTAGTGGCACAATATTTTATGGTGGTTGTAATTTTACATGTGTTTTCTGCCAAAACAATGATATAAGCCAACACATGCCCCGTGACGGAGTCGTTGTTACAGCAAGACAACTTGCTCTCATACAGAGGGAGCTTAGAATACACGGAGCTCGTAACATAAATCACGTTGGTGGGGATCCTACACCTAATATTCATACAATAATGGAGTCATTTAAGTATCTGGATGTGAATGTACCACAACTATGGAATAGCAACATGTACTTAACTATTGAAGCTATGAAGCTCCTTGTAGATGTTATCGATATCTGGTTGCCTGATTTCAAGTATGGTAATAATCGCTGTGCTAAGCGATTATCTGCCATACCTCGATACTTTGAAGTAGTTACAAGGAACTTGAGAATGGCCATAGAGAACGGTGATATGATTATCCGGCATCTCGTACTACCAGGTCACTTAGATTGTTGTACAAAACCTGTACTACATTGGATAGCCAACAATTTGCCAAGGGATAAAGTACTCGTGAACATAATGGATCAGTATAGGCCGGAGAATTTAGTACTCAAGTATCCTAAGAGATGGCCAGAGATAACGCGACGATTAAGAAGCGACGAGATAGGTGAAGCATATGATTATGCACGTAAATTAGGTATAGTATTTGAGCCAGTTAGTTAGTGGGTACGAAATATAACCCGGTTTTAAATAATAAGGTTACTGCCATATCCCCTATCTACTAGTAAACCGTAATCCTCATGTACAACTAAGTGCCCACGAATAATTAGTGCAACAAGCTCTATCTCATTATGCATGAAATATGGTGTTCTTTTAGACTTCGAGAACTCATTAACTATTACACGTGAATTGTTTAATCGATATATTGCTAAATATGCTTTGCAACCAACATTAATACAGCCTATACGATCTAGGCCTAGTATTGTTGCTGGTACCTTACTAACGAGTTTGGTCCAGAGGCTTAATCCAAGCCTTGCCCTAATGAAGTATGAAAGGAGTATTCGTGGCCAATGCTCTATTGAGGCAATACCAGGAGGGCATAAAAGCGGATGTGCATCTTTTTCTCTTTCTGCATGAGGGGCGTGATCACTACTTATACAGTTTATTTCATCTTTAATAATTTGTTGGATCAAATGATGTGAAATGTCTTTTCGGAGAGGGGGGTTTACTTTAGTACTACAACTCCAAAACTCGCTAACTTCATTAGCTAGTAAATGGTGTGGAGTGGTATCAACTGTAAATCCTATCTTTCTTGCTAATATGGCACTATTAGGACACGAAACGTGTGTTACATGTATACGTGGTTTTACATTACACTCATTCAATAATGTACTAATAGTGAAAATAGCCGTCATTTCACTTGCACAACTATGGTATACCTCACGTTGCCAACCAGTTTCGAGTCGTGAG
>JALTZQ010000202.1 GCA_027046105.1 Pyrodictiaceae archaeon | reverse complement strand
ATTATTTAGCGTGGAGATCAGGCTCATAGACGCGCGGACAGGCAAAGACATAGTATTCCCCTATCTATTGACTTTTAGAAGAGAAGGTTCAGAGAATGTTGAATATCCAGGGGAGGTAACAATAGAAGCTGGAACGACGACAGTAGTCCTGCCGCCGGGCAACTATACAGTGACGTTACAGCCTATTAGGGAGGATTATTATCAGGTAGGGGAGCCGATATCTTTTGTTGTAGATTCAGAGGAAACCTTAGTAATAAGACTTAACCCCAAGCTATTCGCCTTGACCGTGCAAGTAGTAGATGACAGAGGCTCCCCTATACCCGATGCATTAATACGAGTTCTAGAAAGTGGTGGAAGCGTAGTAGCTACAGGGACCACAGATGACGCTGGAAGATTAGCTGTACAGTTGCCCTACGGCACTTATATAGTCGCTGTTACGCATCCTGGCTATAAGGATGCTATGATATCGGCAGTACTTCCTCAGGTAAGTCTAGTGGAAATCCAAATGGAGCCGACACTAAGAACCTTAGCTTTAAGGTATGGCCCGATATTTATCGGGGTTCTCGGCCTTTCTGCATTCATAATTGTTATATATAGAGTTAGAGAGTTAATAGCTGAAAGGCTCCTCAGAGAGGAGGAGTACTTCTAGATAGCGGGGGATGTTTATGGGGTTCAATGGGAGCCATTTAAGGCTTTTTTTGGTAATGTTTTTCCTAGCAGGTTTACTTGCTCCCCACGTCTTAGAAGCCCAGTTAACGACGGAGCGCGGCATAATGCTGTCTATCGAGAAAGTGTGGGAGGTTTCTTTAGGCTCTGAGACTATTCTTGTAGATCTTGTGGTAAGGCCTGAAGGCTCTATAATGCTACTTGCCTTCTCTCAGAATAGAGTATATGTGCAAGAAGTAAGTCATACCGGAGAGCTTCGAGAGCCAGTTAAGATTGCCAGCACTGAAGAAAGTTTTGATGTAGTTGAGCCCCTCTCTCTGGAAGTAGCTGGTGACTATGTAATCGTGTATATTAGGGGTAGAATGGGACTTAGCGAGGTCATAAAGGTGTATAAAGTTGGAGGTGGTAATGGTGGTAATGTAGACGAGATAGCATCAATAGAGTTAGGGGAAGGGTTTTTAGTATATGAGGCTAAGCTAACCAGCTCAGGATTGTTAGTTGCAGGTTCAGCATACTCATATCCAGACGGTTGGAAGCCATTCATAGCACTTTACACCCTCCACGGAACTGCCCTCTGGCAGGTGGATTTGGAGTCTCCTGGAGCATTTTTAGGGATAGAGGTGTCCGGCGATGTAGTCTGCGGACTCTATAAACTTGAAGAAGGCTTAGTGGGTGCTTTATGCTTGGATATCGTAGATGGATCCGAGGTAGACTCAATTGGGATGCAAGGGGAGGTACCTCCAGCAGGTTCACTACTAGCATCCGAAAAGTATTGTACGTTAGTAACTCTAGGACGTTCAATAGCTGTTGCAGGTTCTAATGGATTTATTAGAGAACCTGTAAACCTGGAGGGTCGTGTGGTATCCCTAAGCTTTGGGCCCCGCAATATTGCTCTAATTTTGACGTCCTCACGCGAATATGGTAATAGAGGCCTCGAACTACATGCTTTGCCGCTGGAAGAAGGTTGCACTCCTTCGAGGCCTATAACGATAGGCACTATAACTGAAAGCTGGAGAGCAGGTCCAGTATTGGTAGGCTATAATAAGGGCATCTTGGGGCTTGCATTAGTAAGTGGAAAAGGTTGGTTAGTAGCATCCTATAAGATAGAGGTTATAAATTTGAGTCCTAATGAGGAAGCAAAAGATTATGGGCAGAATAACCAGGAAGGTGTATTACAGAGAGGACCCTTAGAGTTACTTCTAAGTCCTCTCTTAACTGTAACTCTACTAATAGCCTTATCATTTCTTGCAGGAGCTGCCGCTGCAATACATCTCCTAGCTAAGCGTACTAAGAGCCGAGATTAGCGTTTTTACCGTGGAAAACTTGCTTTAAAGCTCCGGGCCCCTGAGATGGGAAAGAGAAATGTTAAGCGTTCTCCAAGAACATTACTATTTTTCCTAGTTGCCTCACCTCTCATTATAATAATTTCATTCTTTTACATAGTAATACTCCCCTTACCTCCTATAGATACGTATTC
>JALTZQ010000201.1:5215-10251 GCA_027046105.1 Pyrodictiaceae archaeon | reverse complement strand
AAATATGAGTCTAGACCCTAGAAAAATAATAGTTTTAAGAAAAAGGAGTAAATAAGAGGAATTATGAGGGAAAGCGGTATCAGCATAATGCTGAGAGGAGCTAACGGCTTGATCTTCGATGCTATATTGTTAAGGTAAGCATAGAAACTATTCCAGCGCAAGAGTTCAGCTTCTACTATTGAATGGCCACAACCTATTATTTTCTGCATTCGTTTAAGTGCCTCAATTACTGCTGTTTCCGTGATTTTCTCAAGTACTTTAGAGCTTGTAAGGGTTCTTTCTGCTACACCTGGATAAAGACCTACACATTCATGATCATCAATAGTCACTAATGTACCATCGATACCATGACTTAAAAGTATTCTTTCAACAATCTCCCTGGCACCCTTAGAGGCATTATTTGTTGGAAAGACCACAACACCTTTTCTAATAGAGTTGCAATCAATTACAACTACTTGTAACCAGTTTTTACATAAACCAAGTTCTTCTACGAGATCTTGATCTACTCTATAAGTGTAATAGCCTATCATACAATTCTTGTAGCTAAGGGTCTCCTTACAAGAGACATTGACTGCTTTCACAACATCCTCTAACGCTACCGTGCTAGATAATGTCTCGTTATGTGCATCAATGACAATACAGCCCTTCCTTTCATCCACATCAATATCATCTATACCTTTACCAGGCCTATCGACAACTATTACTGGCACACTAGAAATAGGCAACGGTATAACACGAACACCATGAACCTGCGTAGGCCTAGCCACTAAAATCGAGCAGTCCTTATGGATGTCTCGATCCTTACACATGCGCGCTGCTTCCTCCTTGATAAGGAAGGCTAATCTCTCGGCATCCCTTCGTAACACTAGGTTGTCTTTATGTCCTACATCACTGTGAAAAACAATTGTTTTTGATTTCGATAACATGTCCAATATAATGTAAGGTAAGCTCGATGAACCAGCCCGACGAAAAGGGCCAAAGTGAACACGTGGAATAACAATGTGTACACAGTTATCCTCCGTATGCAACGTCACAATATGTGTTACGGTCCTACCTCTTGATCCATGTTTTTCTGCTATCTTTTCTAACAATGAATAGTCGTCATCAAGCCATGAAATAAGCAATGCTCTAACAACATTTAGGCCGTCGACACCGACTCTATTCAAAAGTAGGAGTAGTAAAACGAGAATAGGGAGAGAATATAATAGTATAAAACCAAGATGTTGAGGGGTAATGAGGCTCAAATAGAAATCATATAGTAGTACATAGCTCACTACGCCCTTCAAACCCGCAAAACCAAGACAAATGAGTCCACCTATGACTATAGTTGGCGAGTAAACAGCAAGCAAGGTATCATGTACTACACCCGTTACTCTCGCTATGGCACTAGATATTAATGAAAAAGCACCAAGTACCGCAAGTAAAGCAGTAATCCTTTTTGTAGATAATAGGGGCTTACGAACTATTCCCGAAATGAGGGCTACAGCTCCACCCACAGCCAGTATGGATTTTGCACCTTCAGAAAACCACAAAAGAAGAACAATAGCTAACGAAGTGGCTACAATAATACCTTGTCTAGGTAGCTTAAACAAGAATCTATAGTATCGTCTTCCCAACTCGGCAGCATCAGCTGCAAGAGACACCCTGAACACCTTCCTCGCTGAGACATAACGCCTAGGTTATAGAGTTCGCTCTAAAACAAGCTTGCACACCACATAAACTCTATAGCGCCCCCTGGGAGACATGTTATTGGACAAGAGGAGCAAGAGCAATGCTTAAACAGCCTTCAGTACCATGGGTACCTAGCAATGATGATGTTGTTAAGGCTATAGTAAGTCTTCTACGTCCAAAACCCACAGACATCTTCTACGACATTGGATGCGGTGATGGGCGTGTAGCACTAGCCGTGGCGGAAAGACATAGGATACGTAGCGTATGCATTGAATTACGTCCAGACCTTGTTAGGAAGGCACGTGAGGCTGTACACTCAAAACATTTAGAAAGTTTGGTAACCGTAATAGAAGGCGACTTTTATGAAGAACCTCTTACAAATGCGACTATTGTGTACATGTATTTACTGACAAGTGTAAACCAGAAATTAAGGCCTAAGCTTGAAAGGGAATTAGCTAACGGCACTATTATTCTTAGCCTAGATTTTCCCATTCCCGGTTGGCGCGTTGCAGGCCTCGTTGAGCTACCCCGTGCATGGCAGAAAACGATATATGTCTATGTAAAAGGATTCTCAGATCTTGGTAAAAGAGAAATCATTGTAAAAGCCCTGGAGAGGCTGAATAAAAAGTTACTAACACATCCCATCTTAAGGTAGCTTCACTCTCTTTTGAGTATCCTCCATATGGTTCTCCCGTCTGGGTAATCATATAACATTATACCAAATTTTGCTAGTTCATTACGTATCCAGTCAGCAGTCTCATACTCTCTCCTCTCACGAAACTGTTGTCTGACCTTGACAACAAGATCTATTAGCTCATTTACTAGTCTTGTTTGCTCACTACTAACAGTCTGAATGAGATCATCAAGAACAGCAAAAACGTGATTAAACTCAAGTATAAGTTTATAGGCTCGAATAGCCGCTATATAGCTTTCACTAACGAGAATTTGACTATTGATAAGCCTTATTAGTCCATAGATCGTTGCTAGTGCTTTAGCGGTGTTAAAATCATTGCTCAAGGCTTCATGGAATTCTTTCCTTAAGGTTTCTACTCTTGCCACTAACTCCATCTCCTTCTCATTCACCTTTTCTAATGGACTGAAGCTTTCTATTGCATTAACGATATCCTGGTATGCTTGCCTTATCTTTTTAAGTCCTTGAGCAGCTTGCTCTAATGCATTTTCTGTAAAATCAAGTTGCGTACGATAATGCGCGCTCAATAACCATAGTCTTAGAGTGTTAGCTCCCCACTTTGATATAGCCTCTCTTAGTGGTATTATGTTACCTAGGCTTTTACTCATTTTTTCTCCATGTATTGTTAAATACCCGGTATGAAGCCAGTATTTAACCCATGGCTTGACGCCAAAGTATGCCTCACTTTGCGCACGCTCATTTTCATGATGAGGGAAAATTAGGTCTTGACCACCACCATGGATATCAAATTGATTGCCTAAATACCTTGATGACATGACACTACATTCTATGTGCCAACCAGGTCTGCCGCGACCCCAAGGCGCATCCCAGTATGGCTCTCCAGGTTTCCATGCTTTCCAAAGAGCAAAATCATATGGATTACGCTTCTCTCTCAGTATGTCCTCTTCTTGACGCCACTGCTCTGGGTGAAATCTACCACTCAATAACCCATATTCTCCATATGTTGATACGTCGAAGTAAACGCTGCCGCTCGGTGCAATATAGGCGTGCCCTTTTTCTATCAATCCTTCTATGAATTCTATTATTTCTCTTATATGATGGGTTACACGTGGATGGATGTCTATGTATACTCTTAGTTTCGCCAGATTATCGAGATAGTCTTTTGAAAATTCTTCAACAATTTCTTGCCAATCTCTACCCTCTTCGCGAGCTCTATTGATTATCTTGTCATCAATATCGGTTATGTTCTGGACATGCACAATATTATAGCCTCGCAAAGATAGGTAGCGCTTGATAGCATCAAAAGCAACATATGTTCGTGCATGACCAATATGCGTATAGTCATAAACGGTGGGCCCACACACATACATCTTGACAAGGCGGCGATTCACGGGCTTGAAGTCCTCAATTTTATTCCCTAGCGTGTTCCTCACTCGTATTGGTGGGAGGTGAGCCCAAATACCACCATATTCCAACACAAACGTGTATCACCACATAGTAGTTGGGGAGGATACTATGGGTATTTAGACCTTTATGCATAGTACCCATAGCTTGGTAGAAGCCGCACTCTTAGAGACAAGAACGCATGAAGCACTCCAGTATATCGCAAAAAGGAAGAATAAGGAAGTACTCATAACTCGTGTAATAGGTTGAGACAAGTACCATGCAATAGAGGGTCAAACTTGTATAGAGTAAACGCATCACTTATTGAAACCCTAGAAAGGAGGAAGATGCAAATAATCGATAAATTATCCACAATGCTTAGTGAAGATGAGATAAGAAAGGCTGTCTCAGATCACCATGCAAAAAGAGAGCCTATAGCATGTGGCATGACTGTGCATACTGGCATAGGTTGTAGCTTCGGATGTATATACTGCTATGTACCAGATATGGGCTTTGATATGAAGCCACGAGCTTATCCTCTAAGCGGAACACAACTTGTATATGCCTTGGCAAAAAACCCTTACTTCGTACCAGGACCTTATGGCACTTTGCTCGCTTTTGGCTCGGTCACAGAGCCTTTCATGAAAGAAAGTGTTAGACGAAGTATTGATTACCTTACATCAACGAAACAGTTCCTTGGTAATCCTACGCAGGTATCAACAAAGGCATATATTGATGAAGATTTAGCCAAAATGGTGCACCATAAAGCTGACAAGAACATTAGTGTGTTAGTCACAATAATCACGAGACGTTATCATAAAGTGTTCGAGCCTGGCGCACCACCACCCGAGAAAAGGCTTGAAACTATGCGAAACCTTAGCAAACTAAATATCCATGTGTCATTGTTTCTTAGACCATTAATACCTTACTTAAACGTTGAGGAGGACATTGTCGAGCTAATTAGAGAGGCAAAAAATGCAGGTGCGAGAGGCGTTGTAGTCGGATCCCTCCGCATAACAAATAGGATAATGAAGATATTACCAAGGACTAATGTGGTGAATAGCGGAGATCTTCTTAAAAGACTGCCGAGAAAACCAAGAAATCCCCGGGATCAGGTCCCACTAAAAATGCATGATCTTAAGGAATTTGCAATGAAAACTGCCAAAGCAGTTGGATTACATGTTTACCCCTCCTCCTGTGCAGCCAATATCGAATCACATCACCTTGCTTGTTGGGCCTGCCAATGGGGACCTTGTGGTAACGTAAGGAAACTTCCTTTTATTGATGATGACTCGTTAATTGACATAATCGAATATTTTGGCTTGAAAGC
>JALTZQ010000201.1:0-5205 GCA_027046105.1 Pyrodictiaceae archaeon | reverse complement strand
CTTGAAAGCTCATGGGCATGTCGCTAGGGAAAGGATTATACTCCGTTTAACAAGTGGAAGGTCAGCGACAAATAGGGTTGCTAGAAGACTTTATCACTGGCTAACTACATTGACACGTAGACAAGTGGTTATGCGATACAAGGGTTGATACTATTAGGGTGTCACTAACAGTGGCCGCAGAGCTCAAGATCTTCAACCTTATTGTATCACATTTACCTGGCTGGCATAATTCAAGGCATGCATTAGAGGAGTTAAGGAGAATACTAGGACACATTCAGGTATTCGATACACCACATTCACTAATACTACTACGTGTTGACAATCCATTTTCTGCTGTAGAAATCTTAAGAAAAGCCCTTAATCCACCAACTGTTATACTTAGAGCTATACCGCTAACAACAGTTACATATCCCTACGTTGAATATGTAGCGGAGATTGTTGAGGCATATGCTAGGAGGATAATACCTCATAATAAGTCCTTTGCCATAAAACTTGAAGGCTATCTCTATGCAAAAGATAGTGGAAAAAGATTACACAAGAAAGAAGCCATAAACATCATAGCCGAGAATATTGATCGACGAGTCGATTTAAGCCATCCAGACTTCTTGATACTGGTCAAGGTGGTGAAAGTTCACCGCGCACAACGCTATGCAGGAGTAATGATAGCACCACCAAATGCTATACTATCTACTGTGAAAATGAATTTGTCAAATATGTCTTAACCCTCTTTTAGTATGAGAGTGTTAGAGATCTACTGGGAAACATGAGAACGAACTCTAGTCAAGAGAAGATAAAAGAAAGACAAAACGAGCCATTAGGATACGTAATCGATGGTTCAACACCAATAACAATGCGTTTCGTTTCAACTAAACCACCACCTATAGGAGACTACGTAGTCACCATGGTAGAAGAGAAACTCGTTTTAGGCTTCGTGGATCACATAGGTAGTAGAAGCATAACACTATCTACTGCCGCAACAATATATGATCCTCTAGTGGTTTCCCGCCTGACGCAGTTAGCATCACCTGACGATGTGTTCTTTGAATGTAGTGCTAGGATCCTTGGAATACCCAGTGGTGATAGACTTATACTCTCAAAGATCCCTCCTCTCCCTGGAAGCCCTGTATACCATGCACCAGAGGAAATACTTCGCGAAATATTTGGAGGTAAACCTCCATTCAAAATACGTATCGGCGTACTTGCCTCAAGACCTAAGGTTCCAGTTTATGTTGATGTTAACAAGCTAGCTACACGACACTTAGCAATACTGGCAATGACAGGAGCCGGTAAAAGTAACACCGTTGCTGTACTCGCAGACCGGCTAGTAAGAATAGGAGGTACTATTCTGATCTTTGATTTTCACGGAGAGTATGTTGATAGCGATCTAGGTAATAAAAAAGTTCATGTAATAAAACCCGTTTTAAATCCATCATATTTAACAGTAACCGAACTCATGATACTTTTGGGTATCGAGTCACGTTACTATAATCAAGAACGTGTTTTACGTAGAGCCTACGATAAAATTATTCATAGTGATAATGGACAAGGCCCATTCTTAGAGAGATTACGAAAAGCTGTTGAACAACTTAGAGGACGAGAGGAGCCAAAGGCTGTAGTAGCTGTAGCTAATAAGATAGAAGCCCTCATAGAGAAGCATAAAGATATTATAAATGATGATGCTGATGATGTTATTTCTAGGCTCTTACCGGGCTACGCCAATGTTGTTGATTTAAGTAAAGTTGATGAAGAAGCAGCTGATGCAGTTGTAAGTCATTTTTTGAGGAGAATCCTCGCTGAACGTAAACGTTTCATGATGGAGGGGAAAGGGCTTTCCGTACCACTAATGGTTTTCATAGAGGAGGCACACATACTTGCACCCAAGGATAGAAATACATTATCAAAATACTGGTTATCACGTATAGCTCGTGAAGGGAGGAAATTTGGCATAGGAATAGCCCTCATCAGTCAGCGGCCAAAAAGTTTGGATCAAGACACGCTAAGCCAAGCCAATAACATGATTATTCTTCGCATTGTTGAACCCACAGATCAAAAGTACGTGCAAGCCGCTAGCGAAACCCTTAGCGACGACTTGTTAAGGCAGCTCCCGAGTCTAAATACAGGCGAAGCAATAGTTCTTGGACCATTCATTCCCGTGCCCGCCATGGTCAAAATAGATCTCTACGAAGGCAGGAAAGGAGGAGCCGATCCAGATGTTGTCTCAGAATGGCTTCAGAGGAAACAATTGATTGACAATACTATAGAGATAGCACAACTCGTAAACCTGTAGCATGGTGAGTAATATGGGTATAAGAAATACCCTACATTTGCTGCATGTATCAGATACGCATTTAGGATATCGTCAGTATGGACTATATGAGCGAGAGAGAGATCTTTATGAAGCATTTCAAGAAGTAATTGATATAGCAATACATGAACATGTAGATGCAGTCATGCACAGTGGAGACTTTTTTGATACAACAAGACCGCCCATGTGGGCTTTACGACATGCTATAGAGGCGCTTACTAGACTTAAAGAGCAAGGCATACCAGTTATATGCATCATGGGTGACCATGATATACCAAAGCGTAGGGAGTTACCACCCCTCTACTTTCTCGAGGAACTGGGCCTTCTACGCATAGCTGGCAGACTTGAACATAATAAACCACTACCTCTACACGTAAGAGCCCGTGGTGGCTCTTTAGTTGTCTACGGCATATTTAATCATAGAGGGGTAAGAAAAGAAGCCCTCAGAGAAAAACTAGCACACATAAAACCAGCTGACGAAACCTCTATCCTAGCACTGCATCAGACTCTTCGCGAAGTCTCTCCTGAGTACGAGATTACACTCTATGGGCTTCCTAGAGGTTTTGCATATTATGCCCTTGGACACATACATGTCCACAAAGAATTCCATGTAGGTTCTGCAATGGCTGTTTATCCAGGTTCAATAGAAGTACTACGTGTTGACGAGCTTGGTGAACGTAAGTCTGTAGTCCTTGCAGAGTTAGGGAAAAAGGAGACCATCAACATACAACGTATATACTTGGAGAGTATACGCCCGCAAATACTAATCAGCATCGATTTAGAGGAGTTACAAGAAAAGATAGAAGAATTACAAAGCAAGATAGTCAATTACCATAAGAAACCAATAATTCACTTAACCGTTAGGGGCGATCCGGGGAAAAAGAGAAACGTTTACTCAATACTTGAGAAGCGCTTAACAAATAAGGTATTGAGTTATAGATTATCATTTATACCCGTAAAGGAGGAATATCCTGAACTCCACCAGATAAAACACTCCATCGACATCAAGGAATTACTCGTTAATAGCTTAAAGGATATTGATAAAGCTGAACTAGCTCTTCAGCTTATTCAAGTGCTGGGTTACGGTTCTCCAACTACGAGTATTGAGGAGGCTAAGAGAATAACCATTGATTGGTTTAAGAAGAAGCACGGTGTAGAGCCATGATAATAGAGGAGGTTGAAATAGAAAACTTCATCAGCCATCGTAGGTCAAGAATAATTCTCGGTCCTGGTGTTATAGTGATAGTTGGTCCCAATGGTGCAGGTAAGACAAGCATAATTGATGCAATAACTTACTCATTGTTTTCAACACATAGTAGAGGTCAACGAAGGGCACGTGAACCAATAATAAGGCTTGGTGCTTCACAGGCTAGCATTAAGCTAGTCTTTAGTATTGGAGGACGCCGTTTTGTTCTCCAACGAATAGTACCAAGACGCGGAGAAAGTCTCGCAAGACTCTACATTGCTGATAATGGAAAACTCAAGCTTTTAGCCAATAGCGTCAAATCCGTTGAAACTGAAATAGAGAAATTGCTAGGCGTTCCTATACAAGTGGCTAATACAATACTTGTTGCACGCCAAGGTGAAATAGAATCTATACTACTCAACACGAGGGAAAGGAAACGATTCATAGATGCCGTCCTCCATATCGAGGCTATGAGCAAGGCATATGATAGAATTGGCCATGTTATCAGATTTTGGGAGAGGAAGGCCGCTATTCTTGAGGAGAGGCTAAAAGAGGCTAAAGGAAAGTATGAAGAATTGTTAGAGAAGGAAAAAGAACTCAAAGAACTAAGATCAAGAATAAAGGCTTTAGAGGCTAAGCTAAAACCACTTGTGGAGAAAACAACTAGATTGAAAAGTGAGAGAAAACAACTGGAAGAGCTAGTAAATAAGTTTCATGAAATTGAACGTATGCTTACCTCAATAACCGTAGAGATAGAACAACTTGAGCAACGAATTACAGACATACAGGAAAAATTACAGGAATATAATAGCAGGAAAACTGTCCTGGAAAAGGAGTATGCAGCACTATGGAACCGCTTAAAAACGCTACATAAGCTTTATGATTTATTGTATGAGAGGGAAAACCTTGTTGAGAAACTTGCCCTTCTAGAAGAACGATTGAAGAAGTACGAGGGTATAGAAGAAGAGTATAGGTATTACGAAAAGCTAATCAAAGAGGAGGCTACACTAAGGAAAACATTAAAAGAATTGGAGAAATATTATGAAAGATATCGTACTGTACGCTCTGAATTGAAGAATATGAACGAAGCATTAAGCAGATACCATAAAGAGACTGAGAGGCTTAAACAACTCCTTAGCTCACAACTAAATATGCCAATAACTGATACTGATACAGAAATCATTAAAAGAATGCTTGAGGGCAGCCTAATTGAAATAGAACATAACCTTGAAACCATAGAGGAGAAGCTTAGATATTTCATGGAGGAAAGAGGAAAGCTTGAATCACTTATTCGTGAAGCACAAAATAAACTCACACTGCTTAGCAGAGCAAGTAGCAGTTGCCCACTCTGTGGGCAAGAACTTAGTTTGAACCTAAGAGAATCATTAATTAAAAGAATTAGAGTAGAGAAGGAAAAATATCGCAATAAGTTACTGGAAATCGAAAGAAAACTTATAGAGCTAAAGAATACGAGAGACGATATCATTAAAAAGAAGAACAAACTAGAGAAGAAATTAAAACATATAGTGACTATTCTAGAACACCTTGAAGTAATTAAGAAAGAATTATCATTTCTCAAAGACCGGAAGAAGATACTGGAACGAGAAGCTCTAGAGTTATGGAGATATGCAAAGGAGTATGAAGATGCAAGGAGGAGGCTTGAAGAGGTTACCAGAAAACTTGATGAAAAAAGACATGTCGTAAAGGAGTACAA
>JALTZQ010000200.1:6252-10302 GCA_027046105.1 Pyrodictiaceae archaeon | reverse complement strand
TCATTAGGTGTAGTGAGCCAGTGAAAGTAGCCGATGCCTTAAGGTCTTCGAGGCTTGTCCTCGAAGTATCCCTCTATGGTGGTGGTGGTGTACGTGCTGTTATCCCAGAGGGCCATGACCCCATGGAGGTTGTTGACTATGTGCGTAGACTTGGTGTTGAGGTTAAGGGGTTTGAGGTTTCAAGGGTTAGTCTCGAGGACGCCTATTTGAAGCTCGTGGGGGTTAAGGGAGATGGTAGATAGACTACACATTGTAAAGGGCTTAGTCTACTATGAATTGACGAGGGAGCTTCGTAAGAAATCCTTCTATCTCCTTATAGTCCTAGCCGTACTACCAGTTATCGTGGCTATTGTGCTACGCCTTGCCGGCTTTACAGCCCCTACCGGGCATCCACGTGCCTGGGCTAGCATACTTGGTTTTGAACAAGCCGGAGGCATAGGTATGGTGTCTATGGCTGGTCTCGCGGGCTGGGCATGGCTAGTCTCAATACTCTATGGTGGAGACCTCGTAGCTGCTGATGCACGTGATGGTCTCTTTGGACTACTTTTTGCTAGGCCCGTACGCCGAGTAGACTACCTAGCTGCAAAGATGGTGTCAGTGGTTATCGTCGTAACACTCTTATTCACTATCGCAGGTACTACAGCTGTAGCCTCAGCATGGATCCTAGTAGGACCCCAGGAAGCCATATGGGAAGCACTAGGGCTCTCAGCCCTCCTCGGCCTATCATGTCTCCCCCTACTCCTTGCATCAGCCCTCCTCGGGGCCTATACTAGGAGCCCAGTACAGGGAATGATCTTTGGCTTTGCCGTCTACATGGTATCAACGATTATACCAGCCATAACTGCTACACTCATCGTAGGCCCCGAAAAACTATCCACACTTACTGGCCAAATAGAGCTGGCAAAACTCGTAGCACAACTCTATGCCTACATACCCTTCGTGGCTAGTTTTGAGGTACCAGGACTAGTATACGGCCTTGTACATGGAGACATGTTGGCTACAATGATACCCTTGGATCTACGACCTAGCCAGCTGCTTCCAGCGTACAGTCTCTCAACAATCACGGGAATAGTGATGCTAGTTATCCTACTCTGGTACGTCATTACGTATAGGGACTACTAGCCACTTAAACCTCCTAGCCATGAAGGAAAACGTGCTCAATCTCTAGCCCGTAGCCATTGGGTAGAATTCACCGCTGCATCTGTATCACACTATTTAGCCCTAGGTTTATGAATGCTAGAGTCTGTATAACCGCCATAATCTTTTCTGCGTTATCCGACTGGAACGCTATCGTGTACGAGTCTTTTCTCTCACCAATACCTAGTTGCTCAAAGACATCAAGGACTCCAGGATTCTTAACCTCAACCACTACCTGGTAGGGCTTGGAGAGCCGCAGCGGCTTCGCTTCCCCACTCTTTAGCTTCTTCAAAGCCTCAGATACCGCTTCACGAAGCCTCCTCTTAGCTTCCTCCAAAGGTATGGACACCGCTGCATACCTAGATACACCCTTCTTGAACCCAACAAAGACCGCCCATGGAGTATATTTCTCTACCTGTGGACGTAGCTTCTCATCGCCTGCTACTAGAATCACTGGTACACCCTTCTCCCCCGCGATAATAGCATTGAGCAAATACTCACTAGCAGGCTCACCATTAACTATGACACGCTGTATTGTTGCACCACTATAAGTGTGATCTAGGAAGCCATAGGCCATACCAGCTCCCGCATGATAACCTACCAGGACTAGGGCATCATAACCCTCAATGCCATGTATCATCGCTACTGGGCGTGGATACCCCTGAAGCACTGGAGCAGATATCTTCCATGGGTAAATATTAGCCATAAACCCATGACTATCAGCTACCAACACCTCCTCAACACCGTGACTCCTCAATGCATCAACAAGTGCTGCAGCAACCTCTGTTACAATATGCCTACCATCACTATACTGTGGACTACGTGGTAGAAGTTGAGATACAGAGGATACACCAGGTAAACCCTCAAAATCAATTGAAACATAGATCTTCAAGACAGGACACCCCGAATCCAAGGATACGTGAGTAAGATGAAGTGCTAGTGTGGATTCTTTATACGTTGCCTTCCACGAGACCCCTACCATGCTACTATGGATCCAAAACCTGTATCGTTAGATTGTCGCCTTATCTTTTAGTGGACGAGTTTTTCGTGTTCGTTTTCGTTAACACGTGTTAAGCAGACCCTCTAATCCTCATTATAAATAGTGATATATCGTGTTCTACATTATTTTTATTGTTATTGGAGGTATCGAATTTTGCCTACTATATCGCGCAGGGACTTCCTAAAGGCTACTGCCACTGTTGCTGCCCTCTCAATGGCTGCAAGAATAGGTATTGCTGAGCAGAAAACCAGACTTAGGCTTGAGGCAACCAATGTTACTGTGAAGCGTACAGCTTGCTTTATCTGTGGGCAGCGCTGCCCACTAAAAGTATACGTTGATGACAAAGGCCGTATAATTAAAGTAGTCTATAACACTATTAAGGAGTTTGATAACCACTTTGGTGTTTGTGGTCGCCCTCAAACAGTCTTCGAAGCAAGATATGTACCAGAGAGAATCAAGAAGCCCCTACTCCGTGAGGGTTCACGGGGGGAAGGACGGTTTAGAGAAATATCATGGGATGAAGCACTCAATATTCTTGCTGAAAAGCTTAAACAGTATCGGCCGGAGGAGATACTCGTTTTTGCACACCAAGGGCCTAACAAGGGCGTGTTAACAGATGTCTTCAAATACATTGTCGGCACTCCCAACATCACTAAGCACTGCGATACCTGCCATACAGGTCTTGATGTAGGCTCCTGGTTCGTCTTCGGCTCACTAATAGGTCCTGGTGGGTTCCGTCCAGACTACGCTAATGCAGACTTCATAGTCCTGATGGGCCGTAACCCTGTCGAAGGTATAGTGGCTACTCCATGGTCAAAATCCTTTAGCGAAGCCAGGAGACGTGGCACCCGATTAGTAGTATTTGATGTACGTGAATCTAGGCTTACTAGGCTAGCCGATAGATACTATATCGTGCCCCCAGGCACTGACCTTGCCATAGTACTTGCTATAATCCACGTTATTCTCCGCGATAGACTCTACAACGAGGACTATCTGGTAAAGTACACTAATGCTGCTATGCTCATCTATACCGATACGTACGAGCCCGTAGGGCTCAGAGAACACCCGGAATGGAAGGATAAGAAGACCTACATGGTGTATGATGCCGATGCTGGAGAACCACGATGGAAGACTGAAGCCTCTAAGCCACTTGTATGGTGGGAGGGAGAAATCAATGGTAGACCAGTGAAGACCGTGCTGGCCCTGCTATGGGATAGTGTAAGAGAGTATACGCCAGATTGGGCTAGTAGAATCACCGGTGTACCTGCCAAGGATATTGAGTGGATTGCTAGGGAACTCGCTACTAAAGCTCCACGAGCATTCATCGACCCTGGCTACAAAGCCACAAGATACCGCAATGACGGCATGTTCTGTAGGGCTAAACACATCGTTAACGCGTTGATTGGGAGTATTGGTGCTCGCGGTGGCGTTGCATGGCCAGTTAAACCTAAGCCTCCATCACCATTCAAGATACTAGGGATTAAGGGTCGGGGGCCTCAAGGTGAGCCATTATACAAGTATTGGGAGAAGCAAGGCTACACATTTATCCACAAGAAATGCTATAGCCAGCTTGCAATAAGAAGTATTCTCGAAGAGAGGCCAAACCCGATAAAAATGATTGTAGTGATTAACCAGAACCTAGTAGCACATTTACAGGGTAGTAGCCGCGTAGTAGAGGCTCTACGTAAAGCCGAGTTCGTTGTCGTCTTCGATACAACGCATAACGAAACCACACTCTACGCTGACCTAGTCATACCATTACCACTATTCTTTGAGGAGGAGGGAGCTAGTATCGTCACACCTAGCAAGGTTGATATAGGCCAAGTCACTATCCTGGAGAGAGTTGTTGATCCACCAATAGGTGTTGATGCAAGGCCCGGTTGGTGGATTGCTGCTGAGCTTGCTAAGAGAAT
>JALTZQ010000200.1:0-6242 GCA_027046105.1 Pyrodictiaceae archaeon | reverse complement strand
CAAGCCGAGAAACTGGGTATAGACTTCAACGAGCTTATGGAGAAGGGTGTTGTAGTCCTAAAAGGTGAGCCAAAGTACCACCCACTGAAGGGCAAGTACCTTTCTACAGTGTCTGGCGAGATAGAGCTCATCAGTATTGCTGGGCTAGAGAAGTTCAGAAACCATATCGGTAGAGAGTCTCCACTAAACCCGCTACTTCACTGGATACCACCAAAATGGATGGAGCGTAGGCTAGGCGAGAACGAGTTCGTAGCAGTTGATGTCTGTGATAAGATGACTGCAACTAATATGTGGATAAGGTTTACGAGACTCTCATCCAGCATGCTGGAGTGGAACCGCTTCGACGGTGTTCTATTGAACCGTGCAAGAGCTGAGAAGCTAGGAATACGTGACGGCGACCTCATAAGGATTATTGGGCCTGGTGGTGAGCTAGTAGCAAAGGCCATTGTCTCAGACCACGTACACCCCTACATCATCGTAGGGCCGCACGCTACTAATCCCGGTAGAGAGGCCAAGATAACCATTAAGAAGATGGATGGTGGCGTCGAGGAGATCAAGTTATTCATGAATGGTGGCGGTCGCGGTATCAACACAAACATGCTAATGGCGTTCGAAGACCTCGTTGCAGAGGAGGGCGCTCGTGCAATGCAATGCGACGTTGTTGTCCGCGTAGAGAAACTCTAAGCTCCTTGGAGGTGGGTAAGCCATGCCACGCTACGTAATGGTTATAGATGTTAATAGTTGTGTAGGCTGTATGGCCTGTACTATTGCATGTATTCGTGAGAATATTGCTAGACAGAGACCCGATGGAGTAATTATGCCGGATCATCCAGTAAGACATGCACGTACAAGACCCGTTGAACTACATGATGTTGAGGTTCCAGGTTGGCCCCGTGGAGCCCCATTCTTCATCCAGTGCCAACACTGCAGGAATGCACCCTGCGTCATAGCATGCCCCACTGGTGCTAGTCATCACACGGAGGAAGGGCTTGTAGTGATTGATAAGAAGAAGTGCATTGGTTGCCGAGCATGTATGATCGCATGCCCATATGGTGCAAGAACGATGTATCTTGGCGATCTTGGTGGACCACCACCAAATCCCTATGGCATGGAGCCTGGGTATCCAGACAAGTGTACCTTCTGCTATCATCGCCGCAAGAAGGGGGAGCGTTCATGGACTCCAGCCTGTGTAGAGGCTTGTGCATTCCATGCTAGGCTCTTTGGTGATGTGGAAGACTCTTCAAGTGAAGTTGCCCGCATCATTGGTAGTGGTGGAGTACTTCGCCTCCGCGAAGAGCTTGGCACTGACCCAAGTATCGTGTTTATACCTCCACGTAAAAACCCAAGAGGGTGAATAGCCATGGCCTCCCATGTATCAATCATACTACTTGTCGTATTGACTGTAGCTACACTTGCACTCGTAGGCTATGGCCTTAGTATACATTTGGGTGTAGAGGAGAGCGCTAAGGTATCAGCAATACCCTGGGGCCTACTCGTCCCTGGCTACGTGTTCTTCGCACTAGTTGCTACAGGCTCAAGCATCGTCAACAGCATCTATACTGTGTTCGGCTACCGCGGGCCCCGTGAGGGCTTTGAGAAGATCATAAGGTATGGTGTATGGTTCTCACTAGCCAGTATAGTGCCAGCATGGCTACTAATACTCTCCGATCTAACCCACACCGGGAACATGCTATGGATGCTACTAAGCTTCCAGCCAATGTCGCGTATAGCGTGGATGGGTCTACTCTATGGCCTCTTCGCACTAGCACTAGTCATCGAGCTAGTATACATGATTAGGGCTAGCGTTGACGAGAGATTAAGGGCCATGAAAAGCCTTGAACTAGCAATAGCCATAGCAGTACTAGTAGTGACAATAGCTGTCCATAGCAACCTAGGACAAGTCTTTGGCACAATCGCCGCTGTACCGGGATGGTACGGGCCACACCTAGCACCATACTTCATCGCCAGCGCTGTACTCATTGGTGGTGCTGGCCAGCTCCTCTACATACTAGCCTCGACACATAGCAGCCTAGCTAGCGAGCTAAAAGAGTTCTTCACCAGCATATACGGCAAAGTCTTCGTGATCGGCGTACCAGTACTAGCATTCTTCATGATATGGAACGCCCTGACAGCCTACTACTACCCAGAAGCCTGGAAGGCTTACCACGAGATAATGTTCGGGAGCCACGCTACAGGGTTCTGGCTAATAGAAGTAGGTCTAGGCATTATAGCATCCCTTACACTAGCAGTAATCGCTGTGAGAACTAAGAACTTGCAGGCACTAGTGGCTGCAGCAATACTCCTACTAATAGCTGGGTTCGTGAGCAAATGCAGCCTCATCATAATACCACAAGAGGCTAGGCTCGAAACAGAAACCGGAACACTAACACTCGATGGCGTAGCATACCAAGTAGAGGGCTACGAGCCATCGCTATCAGAAATACTGTTGCTCGCTGGAGCAACGACGCTATGGCCACTACTACTCCTACTAGGAAACCTACTACTACCACTAGCACCAAACGAGAAACCACGACGACTATGGATACTGAAATAGCTCAACCTAGAGCCCCCGACCCTCACTCACAGCACCTATCCTCTTTTCTTCCTCCCATGTTCTCCACCACAGTGTATGGCTAACTCTCATGCCTCTCCTCGGTCACCACTACTAGCCATGTACCAATGACGGCTAGTAGCATTCCTAGAGGCGTTAACGGGTCTGGCATCTCATTGAGTACTAGGACGGCTAGTAGTGTTGCACCAAAAGGCTCTAGGAGGGTAACACTTGTAACTAGCGTCGCCGTATAGTACTTGAGCGCATAGTTTATCATGGTATGGCCTAGGATCATTGGCACAATACCTAGTAGTAGAAGGTAGGGTATACTGGCTACGGGTACACTAGCCGGGTTAAGGCCAAGAATATAAGCGTAGATTGACGAAGCTATGAACGCTGACGTGTAGGTTTTCAATGTATAGTCTAGTACTGGTTGTCCACGACTCCTAGCTAGCCTACCTATGGAGAAATACACTGCTCCAGAAACTGCCCCAGCCAGCGCTAGTAGTGCACCGGTAAGGGATCCTCCCCCAACCCAGGGTTTAGCCAACACGTATATCCCTGCTAGCGAGAGGAGAACACCTACTACGCGTTTAGCCCTAGGACGAACACCCATAACCCAATCAGCAAGGATAGTGAAAACAGGGTAGGTAGTAACTATCGCTGTAGAGGCAGCAACCGTGGTATGATTAAGACTTTCAAGCCAGAAGCTAAAGTGAAGACTAAGCATAACACCTGCAAGCACTGGGTAGAATAGGTGGCCACGTAGAAGCCTACCACCATCATAGGCAGCCAACACAAGGGTTACAATAATACCTACGCCTAGCCTCCACCACGTAGCAACAACACCATGAACACCTGCTAGTCGTGCCAGAATAGATGCCCACGAGATAGCAGTAACAGCAATGACAAGGGAAAGCCATGCTGGAAACCAATGTCTCGCCAAGCTACTCTCACCTAAAACACTCCAAAAGCACGCCTATGCCTCAGCGCGAAAGACATTCATACACTTATTTGGCGAAACCACTACTAAACCCTCTCATTAAGAACTATAACGTATAGGTAGACGAAGCTTCACTCTCCCCTCCACAGCCCCGTGGGGGTGGTGTTGGCATAGTCTCGCCCGACGAACTACTGAAATTGAAGGGTGTTGGCCGTTTTCAGGTTATGGGTTTGCTTCAGGCTGCTCGATACTATCTACTTACTGGTGACTTAGAGAAGGCTAAGAGCTGGGGACTAAACAGAGCAATATTCTACGCATGGGCAAAACACTATGGGCCCTCAGTGCAACCTTACAGACGGGCATGGAGAACTGATAAACGGTTAAGAGAGATTGCGGAGAAGCCCGAGAAACAAGAGACTAGGCGCAACAAGTGCCCAGAGGGTTTCAGTGAGGTTCTTGGGGAATGCGTCCAGATAAACCGTAATGGCTTCTTCGAGATTGGTGGCCAGACACAATTGCCTAGAGACTTTGATAGAGAGATAGCTGGCAAGGTATCTAAGGTCATTGACTGGGAGATGGCTTGGAAAGCTGCACTAGATTACGTGAGATCATTCCCTGAATGGGTTCTACGAGACCCCAACCGGTTCTACCAATTCGTTTACCTACCCGTACGCGATACCTTCTTTAAACTCCTGTTAGAGGGCAGGAAGCCAGCACCACCACCAAATATTGCGAAAAGACTCGAATCACTTCACAAAGTCTATGGTGGTCGTGGGAGAGATAGGTCAATAATAGACTACATAGGTGGCTCTTAAACCCGCATAGGGCACACGTTCCTAGGGAAGCCCATGGCTTTGCTAAACCCGGCTCTCGGCCCCTCTACCTTCTAGGCCAAGGTGTATTCAGCAGTGGAAACCTTATTGCTTCGTCACCGTGTAGCCCCTTAAGCTCCTTGGTGTAGTATAATGCAGGCTAAAAGCTATGGGGATAAAGTGTGGCTTCTACTCATGGATCTAGATGGGACTCTATGGGATCACCTAGACATATCTAGTTTAAACCCACCCTTTACAAGGATAAATGACAATACGATAGTGGATTCTAACGGTGTAGCCGTGCGACTATACAATGATGCGGTTAGGATCTTAAAGTGGGCTAGAGCCTCGGGCGCCATAGTCTCTACTCTAAGCTGGAACCATCCTTCTAAGGCCATAGCCGCACTTGAAGCCTTTGGGTTAAAGGACTTATTCGACTACCTAGTCATAGAGCCTCACCCATACAAAGGCGAAATGGCTAGAAAACTACTTGAAAAGATAAGGCTTGAAAAAGGCCTAGAGCTCCCCTCCTGCCGGATAATCTATATTGATGACCGTGATATACACATAGACGAGGTTAGGCAAAAGATAGGTAATGTAGTGTTTTTGAGGGCCTGGAGAGACTTTAAGAGCTACGAGGAAGCCAAGACACTGATAGAGGCCAGGCTAGGAGAGTGCGGATAGACGGAAACACAGTGTAAGCCACCATGTTGTCTTCAGTGTAGCTTGCCTCAGAGCGGAACTAGTTATGCCCCTAACTGTTTTAATAACTAATTTTAGGCCTTGCCGAAGATTTCGTAATGGTAGATCGTGTAGGTGTTGTCTTCCATGTATGGTTTCCCGAGAAAACCACTCACAACAGAAGAGATCCTATCAAGGCTAGAGAGGCTATCATCTAGGGATCTCGACCCCTTCTCGGGTAGAATGTTTGGGCACACCTATGATACTGGTATCGAGGAGTTGAGAAGGCTTGCCTGGAAGGCCTATGAACTATACTTGGGCAAGACTATGCTTGACTTCACTGTATACCCGAGTATACTAGAGCTGGAGAGAGAGGTAGTGGCCGCTGTAGCATCACTAGTTAATGCAGATGAAGATGTAGTAGGTAATTTCACTTATGGTGGCACTGAGAGCATAATGCTTGCTGTCAAGGCTGCTAGAGACTATTTCACTAAGAGGAATCCCGGTAAAACACCCTCAATAATACTTCCGGTTACGGGGCATCCAGCGTTCGTTAAGGCCGCTGAGTATCTAGGGCTTAGAGTTGTCAAGGTGCCAGTTAACCCAGAAACCTTCAAGGTTGATATCGAAAAAGTGAAGGAGGCTATAGGGCCCGATACAGCAATGATAGTAGGCTCTGCACCAAACTATCCAGTGGGCGTAGTAGACGACATTAAGGCGTTAAGTGATATAGCGGTTGACCACAAGAAATGGCTCCATGTGGATGCATGTATAGGGGGATTTGTTTTACCCTTCTTTAGGAAACTAGGTGAACCCGTACCCGACTTTGACTTCAAGCTTGAAGGTGTAACCTCTATATCGGTTGATCTACACAAGTATGGCTATGCACCCCGAGGATCCTCAGTCATACTATACCGTAACAAGAGCTATAGGCTAAACCAGTTATTCGTGCATGCAAGCTGGCCTGGCTATCCACTAGTAAACACTGCAGTCTTATCCACTAGGTCAGCCGGGCCTCTAGCAGCAGCATGGGCCACCATACACTTTCTGGGCGAGGAGGGATACCTTAAACTAGCATCAATGCTGCTCAGAGCGAGAAAAACCATAGTCGATGGCTTAAAGAGGATAGGATTCTCCATACTAGGCGAGCCCGAGGCAAGCATAGTAGCATTCACTAGTAAGGACGTAAACCCCTCTATGCTAGCTAGTGCTATGAAGAAGAAAGGCTGGTACATACAAGTCCAGCCAGGTTCAC
>JALTZQ010000199.1:1881-2168 GCA_027046105.1 Pyrodictiaceae archaeon | reverse complement strand
CGCTAAGGCCTCAATAGCCACTCCAAAGGGTGGGGTTGAGGTTGAGGCTGAGAAGGTCCTGGTGGCTGTGGGTAGGAGGCCCAACACTAAGGGTCTGGGGCTTGAGAGGCTTGGGGTAGAGTTGGACGGTAAGGGCTACGTCAAGGTGAACCAGGGAATGGAGACTACAGCGCCAGGAGTCTATGCCTCAGGGGACGTTGCAGGACCTCCGCTACTAGCCCATAAGGCCTTCGCCCAGGCCGTGGTGGCGGCTGAGAGGGCTGCCGGTGATGGGAGCGCTGCCTATG
>JALTZQ010000199.1:0-1871 GCA_027046105.1 Pyrodictiaceae archaeon | reverse complement strand
CAGGGACTGCTTCATAAAGGTGGTCTACGATAGGGGTAGCGGGGCGGTGTTGGGAGTCCACGTAGCAGCCCCCCATGCATCTGAGATAATAGCGGAGGCGGTCCTAGCTATGGAGATGGGGGCTACGCTGGAGGACCTAGCCCTAACTATACACCCCCACCCCACGGTATCGGAAGCCATTAAGGAAGTAGCTGAGTTCATACTAGAGAGGCCCATACACTACGTGCTCCGGAAACGCTAAACCTCTAGGACCTCCTCCAGGAAAGAGTTTCTCAGCGCCTCCAACCACCCCCTCTCAGGCCTAGCTACAGCCCTCTCCGTAACAACAACTGTAATCAACTCCGGGGGAGTGACGTCTAAGAGAGGATACTTAACCTCCCCCCACCCCTCAACAGTGTAGGACCTCTCCTCCACCACGAACCCCCGACATATAGGCCTCCCAACTATCTTGTATGTCTCGAAGATAGAGACTACTCTTGAGCCCAGGACCTTAGCCGCAGCCGCCAGCGTCAGGGTGCCGAGCTTATTAGCCACGCAGCCGTCAACACCCGCAGCATCAGCCCCAAAAACCACAACAGAACCCTCCCCGAGAAACCTACCCGCAGAGGAGTCAGGAGCAAGCTCAACCCTCAAACCCCTCTCCCTAAGATGCCTGGCAGCAAACACCCCTTCACCCCCGGGGAGAGATTCGAGGACTATCACCCTCCTGGGCCTAGCGGCTACCAGCGCCTCGGAGACAGCCCTGCTAAAGCTGAGTGTCACGGCTACGTCGAAACCCCTAATAAAGCTGACGGCCCTTGAAGAAGCCTCCACAGCTCCCCGATCAACAATGTCTAGGAGCCTCCTAAGAGCGCCCTCAAGCCTTTCCCGCTCGCTGCAGAGCCTGGAGACGAGCCAAGCTAGATTCTCTAGAGCGCCCGACCCAGGTAGGGCCTCGCTGATGAGCCTCACAGACCTCCCACAATCCAGGCCACGCCCAGCCTCAAGATCCTCAATGACCCCCCTAGTTAGGGTGGCTAAGGCCCAGCTAGAACCCCTAACCCTCTCAGCCCTGACAAGCTTGTAGGCCCGTATCAAGCCTTCCACGCTAGCGGCACCGTTCATCCTGGCAGTCTACGAGGCCTATATCCCCCTGACAGGGCACCTCTGGCTAAAGAAGCAGTACTGACACTTAGCCTCAGGCTGTCTTACGGGCGGCGGCGCCTCGGAGTACATGGTCTTCCTGGCCTCCTCAACAAGCCACTTAGCCTCCTCTAAAAGCCTGTAGTCTACCCTTAGCCACACTACGCCTCCAGGAGTGTAGAGGGCAGCTCTCCTAACCCGACCCAAGAGCCTTGAGGCTAGGAGGGTGTATACCTTCAGCTGCGCTAGGTGGTGCCTCTGAGGCTTCCTAACCCCAGCCTTAACCTCCAGGATCACCATATTGTCTCTAGGCCCGGCAACGACGTCTATGACACCAGAAACCCCTAGCTCCCTGTCTACAAGCCTAACCTCGAACCTCCTAGGCTCGGGTAGCGATAGCTCCTCGGCAACCCTCTCCTTGTACTCCACGTCAACAAGCCCAGCCTCCATGCTAGGGGTTGGAGTTTCGATTACACCGTGAACGGCTCTAAGCCACGGTATTGCAGGGCAGTAGACATAGTCCTTCACGTCAACAACGGTAATCGCCCCCCTATCGTAGAAGCTTGACGCCCTCAACCCTACCAGGCCCCCACTTAGTACTCCCAACCACTATAGCAGACCTCCACTCCCAGTCCTGCAGCCTAACCATGTGGACCACGTCAGTCTTAGGGTCTATGATCCTCTCCACAAGCCTAGCCAGGTCACGGGCCCGAGCGTGGCTGAGCCTACCCACGAAAGCGCTTCTCTGG
>JALTZQ010000198.1 GCA_027046105.1 Pyrodictiaceae archaeon | reverse complement strand
TTTTCGATCTACTACTCTTCTCAACGATAACGGCATTTGGTGACATGACAACCACACTATAATGATCATTACAAGCTGTTACTCTCCGGAAAAGACTAGCATCCATACCGCGACCTGCAATGGCTAGAAGTTGCAATCTCTCACCCTAGCTTATACTATACCGGGAATGGCTCAGATTGGGGTTAGTGAGATAAGTCTCTGCATTGAGTGGTTGTATAGTTTGGAGTGATACAAGTGGGCCAGAAGAAATTCCTTATTGCATCCTTTAGTCCACTCCCTGAATCTCTTATCAAAGCCTTCTTTGCCCCTTATGCTAGTGAGATAGAAGGTGAAATAGAGGTTGTAGGCTTACATGGTAAGCCTAGAGATGAGGTGTTAAGGGTTCTGCAGGAAGCAGATATTGTGATAGGGGATTATACATTCCGTGAACGCATTGATGCTGAAATGTGTAGGGCCATGAAGAAAGTGAGGTTGATTCAACAGCCGAGCACGGGCTATGACAATATTGATGTTGATGCTTGTCGTGAGGCAGGTGTACCCGTAGCCAATGCTGGTGGTGTTAACGCTGTATCAGTAGCTGAATACACCATTATGGCTGCCCTCATTTTGCTAAAACGCATACTTTACGCCCATGAGAAGACGGTTGCCGGTGAATGGCCTCAATGGGAGCTCATGGATATGGGTACATTTGATCTCTACGAGAAGACCTGGGGCATAATAGGATTGGGGCGTATTGGTCTAGAGGTTGCTCGTCGTCTAACGAGATGGGGTGTTGAAATCCTATACTATGATAAAGTGCGTCGGGAAGATGCCGAAAAGGAGTTTGAAGTAAGGTTTCGTCCTCTACACCGCCTATTAAGGGAATCTGATGTTGTTTCAATACATGTTCCTCTAACACCTGAAACACGTAAAATGATAGGTGAACGTGAGCTACGTATGATGAAGCCTACAGCCATCCTCATTAATCCATCTCGCGGAGAAGTTGTAGATGAGGAAGCACTCGCAAGAGCTCTTCGTGAACGATGGATTGCTGGAGCAGCGGTGGACGTATATAGTGTTGAGCCTCCACCTGCTTCTCATCCACTAATTCAACTGGCACGAGAAGGTGGGGTAAACCTGCTTCTAACACCACACATTGCTGGTGCTAATACTGATGCTAGAAGGAGGATAATAGAGTTCTCTATAAGGAACATAATAAGGGCGTTGAAGGGCGAGAAGCCGCAAGCCATAGTAAACATGTAAGGAGAGGTAATGGGTGCATTGGAGGAATATAGTGTAGCGAGGTTGCTTGCTGAGGCGCTTACACGCCAGGGAATACCGCGAGGCTACGGCATTATAGGTACTAGTATACTAGACTTCATGGATGTTCTCTATAGCTACAGAGATCGTATAGACTTTGTCACTACTAGACATGAGCAAGTCGCGCTAGCAGCTGCTGATGGCGAGGCACGTGTAACTGGGAGACCAGGCCTGGCTGTTGTCCATGCAGGGCCAGGATTCCTTAACGGTATAATAGCGTTGGCTGCCTCCTTCCGCGATCGTGTACCCTTACTCATCGTAACTGGTGGTGTAAGAAGAAGACTCTACGGTACATTCTCGTGGCTGGAGGTTGACCAAGAAACTCTCTCGAAGCCTATATCAAAACTCTACATCCGAGTAGGTACGGCCAATAGTACGCCAGATGCCCTCTTGGAAGTATTCCATGCCCTTTATAGTCAACCGCGGACACCGGTGGTGCTAGAAATCCCCGAAGACTTGTGGCAAGAGCGTGTCCGCGTCACAGAGGAATACTGGAAGAGGCTAGAGGAGGCCACTAATACCTCTGTTCAAGAGCCACGCGAAAATATAGTTCGTGACATAGTTGATAGGCTACGTGATGCAGCACGGCCACTTTTAATGGTTTGCGGTGAGGCTGCCTTCAGCCCATGGTTTAGCCAAGAGCGACTACTAGAGCTTGCCGAGAAGCTTGATGCTTACATAGTGGTTTCCGGTAATGGGCGTGGAGCATGCCCGGAAGACCATCCACGATGCCTCGGAAGAGTAGGGTTCGGTGGTGGTAATATTGCTGCAGATAAAGCATTCGAATCCTCTGACCTAGTACTAGTATTCGGCAATGAGTTTGACGATATACACACCTACGCCTACACAATGTTACCCGAAGGCGAGGTAC
>JALTZQ010000197.1 GCA_027046105.1 Pyrodictiaceae archaeon | reverse complement strand
GACCATGAATTAGTCATAACACCAATGTAGACCCCGGTAAATGGGAGACACTGTTTACGTGGCTAGCCCAAGTCTTTTTCTTACCCCTATAATAGAAGGGTTCCTAGAAGAGAACTTGGTGACAAACCGGCTTGGGCCTCCTTCGGACGGAAGTTTCCGAGGGCATAGGTTGGATAATCCTTAATAGGCCAGAGAAGCTTAATGCCTTCAACTCCGAGCTTTTAACCCAAATGCTTAATGCGATAGAGGCTATGGATCGTGATAGTAGTGTTGGTGTTGTAGCCATAACTGGTGAGGGTAGGCTATTCTCTGCTGGAGCCGACCTAGGCGAGTTAGCTGTTGCGGAAACACCCGATGAAGCTGCTAAGTTGTTTAGACTACTTGGTAGAGTAGTAGCTAAGCTAATCATGTTGGACAAGCCAGTAGTCATAGGCTATAATGGCGATGCTTATGGTGGTGGTGCAGAGCTCATCTGGGCAGCAGACATAGTCGTAGCAGTAAGGACTGCCAAGCTAGTATGGGCGGAGGCCAAGTGGGGCTTAATACCACCAGGACTATCAACTATTGGGGCAATCGCACTTGGCCCCTTAAGGGCCTCCTATCTAGCCATGACAAGTGGAGGTCTCACCGCTGAAGAAGCCCATAAGCTAGGCCTTGTACACGTACTCGTAGATGAGCCTCAACAGCTCCGTGGAAAAATAAGAGAAGTTGTAGACAGGGTGCGGGAGAACTCGCCACAAGCCATAGTATCGATCAAGAGAATGATACGCTACACTAAGCTCACGGCACTACTCGAACTAGGAGTCTCAGAGCTAGAAAGACTAGCAAGAACCAACGAGGCAAAGAAGGCTGCAGAAGCATTCCGCAACAAACAAAAACCAAAATACAAATGGCCACACTAAACCACCAACACAATCCACACGGTTCAAGAGCTCGGCAAGACTTCCCTAGAGAAGGCTTAGTAACGGACTCAATCCGAAGCCAGAACCCGGAGAATACAAGGAGCTCTTGACGCAAAAACATTACCCAGCAAAGCTTAAACACCATGAACAACTCCTCGAGGTGACAGAAGACGACTTTCCACTTCTTTGAGGCATTAAGTGACCCGGTCCAGCAGTCAAGAAGAGATCTCTCCCCCTGTCAGATAGTATAGTGGAGGGCTCTGGCAGCACCTAGTAGATCCATTGGATCTCGCCCATTCATTTCTTGGAAGGAGAGCCCTTATAACTGTGTAGCGTACACTACATGTGCTGGGTACACAGCTTGGGGAAGGAGACACTACTCGAAAGAATAAAGTACCCTTGAGAGGATTAGCGAGAGGCTTGATAACTTCGCCGTCTACCTCTTTGCCGCTCTTGTAGCATCACCGCTCATCGGCAGGCTGGCTAATGGACGGTGGCCGCGCTAGCAGCATCCATCGTGGCTGCTGAAGTAGCAGTGCTTCTAAGGCATTTATCGGGTTAGGAGGAGTATAGAAGGTCTCTGGGAGAGAGCGTTGAAGGAGAATCCACGCTTCATAGCCTTCCCATGGGGTGTACTAGCCTTACTCATAGCCAGTATCGGTATGCTGATCTCCATCCTCCCGTCTGGGTAGTGGGTGGAGCACTATTCTTCCCGTAGCCTCGTCTATCTCGACGACGTAGGCTTCAACCCTCTCCGCGATCCGCTCAGGCAAGTAGACCTTAACATAGTAGTCCCTGTACCTCCTGCCTCTAACCGTCTTCGTTGTTCTCGTAATCCTCACGATCCTAGCCAAGCCCGTCCCCACCCTGTAGCGTACCTCTCACCTACCCACTATAACCCTATACCTCGCAAGAATCGTGGAGCTCGAGAAACCTCGATTTCGTGTTCACTCAGTTCTAGCTTCAGCCCTTACTGTCAAACCCTCAACATACGTTGAGCCTACAAGCCCCAGCATCGTCAACATAATTGCCAGGGGCGTCAACACTCAAGAACTAGGCATATTGTCCCGGATAGAGAAGGCCTACCACCATGGAACTTACACAGGGAAACCATGAACCAGCTGGGAGAAGCCCCCAGGGCTAGTAAGGAAGGACATGAGACAAGCCAAGTACTTGTTTTGTGATGGCTTCTATACTCACTTCGGGCCCCGTGGTCTTAGCGTTTTGTGGTAGCACCTTTTGGGCTTCCATTCTAGAGGCCATGCAATCCCCCAGAC
>JALTZQ010000196.1 GCA_027046105.1 Pyrodictiaceae archaeon | reverse complement strand
AGGTATGGGTACTAGCACCAAAAGGGCGAAAAGGAGTAAAAATAGGGTTATTCAAGAGCCCAGAAACAGGCAAATACTTTAGAGCAAAAGTACCAGACGACTACCCAGTATGCAGCTAATGTGCAGCTAAGATGAGTGGAGGGGGAGGGAAGGCACCCCACACCCTCTTTTTTCCTTACTCGGCTTCTTGCGTTTTTGGAGGCTAGTGGTTTCGGGCTGTGTAACCTGGTTTTACGGGCTCCCTCTTAAACCTACATGGTGTAATCTCGCGGTCTCTCCCGCAGTTCTTGCCTAGAAACGGTATTAACTGTAGTGTTTAAGAATACTGGCTTGGGTGGACGTATTTGGTGTGTCCTTATCAGGGGCTAGCATTTATTGGCCGCTTTGAGGAAGTTGTTCGCAAAGCAACGCAATGGCTCATAGAAAGAAGGCCAATAAGAAGTCTTCGGGATTGGGCTATATCATTTAGTCTTTGGCCGGTACATTTGACCACTAGTTGTTGTGGTGCTGAGTTTGCTGCATCTTATTCGCCAAAATATGATCTGGAACGTACTGGTAGTCTCCCATTTACTCATGCACGTAATACTAACCTAATACTTGTCGAGGGCACGCTTACAGTGAAAATGGCGCGCGCTGCACGGCTAATATGGGAGCAAATGCCGTGGCCCAAGTTTGTAATCGGTATGGGTGCATGTGCTTTCACAGGAGGTCTATTCTATAACAGTTATAACATTGTCCTCTTACAACGCGTTCTTCCTGTTGATGTGTTTGTGCCAGGATGCCCACCAAGACCTGAAGCTGTTGCTAAAGCCATCCTCATGTTGCAAGACAAGGTACGACGTGGCATCTGGAGGCCACGTGATGTGGAAGATAGGAAGTTTGTAGAGGAGCTAATGAAGCCTATTTATGAAAGTGTAGAGATGCCTTAAGTATGACATAATCAAGCTATAATATTACGGCTGGACTCACTTCTCCCTTCCCTCTTCCTTAGGCTTTAACTCTGGTTTTAACTCCCATAAAGGCTTTGATGGCTTCTTTGCCATGAAGGGTTCATCGGGTACGCGGTAATCCTTTCTAAGAGGATAAACACCTTGGGGCCAATCGTGTCTTAATAGTATTCGTCTAAGATCAGGATGGTTTTCAAATATTATTCCAAGCATCTCGTATTCTTCCCTCTCTTGTAGTAGTGCTGCTGGCCAAACACGCGTTAGCGATGGCGCACGGGGATTATCACGAGGTAGGAGAGTCTCGAGTGCTACAATGTTGCCTGGCTCGCTGCTTTTCTCGACATGGTAAACGAGGCGTATCCTATTCTCTTTTGGCTCATCTATTCCCGACACCATAAGTAGTTTATCATAACCTAGTTCACGTAGCCTTTTCGCGGCTTCAACAAGATTTTCGACACGTACAGTAACTGTAGGAAAATTCTTTCGAATCTCTATCTTTTCTGTGATACCGGAAAGTGCAACTTTGAGGGTGCTAACTATTTGCTCGCTCATTTTACGACCACCGGCTAGTCCGCAACGTGTAACTAGAGAGGCTTAACATTTTTAACCTTGCTAAACCCCTTGTTGACTGGGGTTCTTACACCATAAGCCGCTCTAAAGGGGCATGACCTTGACCTCACTGTCGCCGGCTGTTGAGGCTAGAGATGTGGGTACACATGAAGGCCTACGTGTTGTTGAACTGTACGTAGGCCCTCAACATCCTGCCTCGGGACATATGAGGCTCATAGTTTATCTTGATGGTGATATCATTGTTCGTGTAGATCCTGATCTAGGATGGGTTCACCGCACTATGGAGAAGCTTGCTGAAACCCGTGAGTATGTCCGTATAATCCCTCTTTTTGAACGTATGACTATTATAGACTCGTGTAACATAACCCTTCCTCTTGTTGAAGCTTATGAGAAGCTTCTTGGCGTTGATCCTCCTCCTCGAGCAAAGTATCTACGTACAATTCTTTGTGAAATAAACAGGATAGCCAGTCACCTTTACGGGTTGGGTATAGGAGGGATATTTCTTAACCACTCAACCATGTATATGTGGGCTTTTGGTGATCGTGAAGTCTTTGTTAGCCTGGCTGAGATGTTAACGGGGGCAAGACTCACACATAGCTATGTTATCCCAGGTGGTGTAAGGAGGGATCTGCCTCAAGGTTTTCGTGATGCTTTTGAAAAGGCTAAACGCTATATGCTTAAGAGGCTAAAGGAATACGACAAGATTTTCTACAATAATCCTGTCATAAGGTCAAGACTTGAGAACGTTGGTGTGCTAGAGGGTAAAAGAGCCGTAGAATTAGGTGTTGTAGGCCCTAACTTGAGGGCGAGTAGGGTTAGACACGATGTCCGAATGACGGGTTATGCAGCCTATGATGACTTAGATTTTGAGCCTATAGTCGGCGAGTATGGTGACTCATTAGAAAGGATATGGGTTCGTCTAAGGGAAATAGAAGCGAGCCTTGATCTAATAGAGAAGGCTCTGAACAACCTTCCTGAAGGCCCATTTATAGCTGATCGTTTCTATAAGTTACTTACACCTGCACACAAGAAGATAGTTGAAACACAGAAACGCGTTAAGTTTCCAGCTCTCTTTGCAAACCTTAAGCTACCAAAGGGTGAAGCAATAGGCCGAGCAGAAGCCGGAAGGGGCGAGATAACATACTACGTTGTCTCTGATGGCACGGATAAACCTTATCGTGTGCGTTGCGTTTCACCAAGTTTCCGTAACGCAATACTGTTTATAGAGCTCGCCCCAGGTCATCGATTGATGGATTTGCCGGCCATCTATGCTAGCATAGACTATTTCCCGCCTGAGGCTGACCGCTAGGGGAGGTGAATCATTGGTGTTTGAGCTGCTCTTGGAGAAAATCCTCATACCACCAGTGCTTGCTCCCCTAATATATCCAGGGCTTGGTGTTGCACTTGCAACCGTCTTAATCATACTATGGCTTGAGCGTAAGCTTACAGCTCGTGTACAAATGCGTATAGGACCCTACTATGTTGCACGTAGACTTCATGGAGCCATACAGCTTCTAGCTGACGGTACGAGGTTCTTCTTTCAAGAGGTAATAGTTCCGGCACGCGTAGATGTTATACCATTTCTCCTAGCTCCCGCATTAGCTTTGGCCGCCATTGCAGCAGCGTTTACGGTTATACCTGGTGGTCCTGGGCTGCAAGGTTTCTATACACCCTATAGTCTCCTGGTAGTATTGGCTGCACTTGCAGTATCTCCTTTACTACTTGTACTCATGGGGTGGGCCTCAAACAACAAGTTCGCAATAATTGGTAGTGCACGTGAAGCATTGTTAAACGCTAGCTATGAACCCCTCTTATTCACAACAGCCCTTGCAATGGCGATACTATATGGGACCCTTGACCTTAACCAGATGGTCGCTTATCAAGCTGATCTTGGTATCATAGGTCTAATCCTAAACCCTCTTGCTGCAATCCTCTTCTTTATAGCAATGGTGGCAGCAACAGATAGAATACCGTTCGATATAGTAATGGGTGAGCAAGAGATCGTCCATGGCCCCTTCACGGAGTATACTGGTATAGGCTATGGGCTCGTAATGGCGCTGGACTATATAAAACTCTACGCACTTGCAATGATGTATTCAATAATTTTCCTTGGAGGATGGCTACCAGCTACGACGCCCCTGCTAGCAGCCATTGTCTTATACGTAAAGACTTTCATCGTCATGACAGTAGCTGTCTTCCTACGTACGGTGTATGGTAGACTTAGGCTAGACACAGCACTAAACATACTATGGTCGAAGCTCATTCCCTTAGCACTTGTTTCTGTAGCGCTATCAACAGTGGTAAGCTATACCTTAGGGTGGTAGCATGGTTGAAAAGGCAGTGTCTCGGCGCAGAGAGAAGCCAAACCCAGTAAAAGCACATATGGATGCCTTATTAGCAGCAGTTAGCCGTGCACTACGTAAGCCTATGACGCTTATGTATCCGGATGTGGAAGAACAGCATCCTCCAGGTTATCGCGGCATAATTGTCTACAATTATGACAAATGTATTGGTTGTAGTCTTTGTGCAAGGATTTGTCCTCCAAGGGCTATTAAGATGCACCGTGTACCAGGGGACAAGAAGATAAGGCCTGGTTATGACATGGGCAGGTGTATTTTCTGTGGTTACTGTGTGGACATATGTCCTACAGAGGCTCTGTCTTACTCCTGGGTGCATGATAAAGCCTTCTATCGCATAGAAGAAATGGTCTTTGACCCCATAGACTGGGCGAAATATAGTCGCCAAGTCCTCGAGGAGCAAAAACGCCGTGAATCGCGTCACAACCGTGTACGTGTTGTCATAGATGAGGAGGTGGGTTTACGTTATGAGCCTGCTCATTCCTAGTATTGAAATAATTGTGGCTGGAATAGCTTTAGTAATTGCAATTATGGCAGGTCTGGGTGTGATTATTTCTAAACGTAGCTTCTACTCCATAATCTGGTTGTCAGTTGTTGGTTTAGCAGTATCGATCATTATGGCTATACTTGGTTTTACCTATCTTGCAGTATTCCATCTAATCATGTATATTGGTGCAACAATAGTTTTCCTATTATTCGTGATGGCAGCCATTGGCGAGGAGCGCGAATCAAGCATAAGACATAGCATCACTGCTCTCATTACAAGCTTTTTCATAGCTCTTATCCTAACATTCCCTATTTTCACCACTATGCTTACTGGAATTAAACCACTAGAACCAATACCTTGGAGCCTCATTGCAGAGAAACTTTTCAGTACATACTGGCTCGCAGGCATTGTGATCCTGGTTGCCCTTGCCTCAATACTTGTTGAAGTAATAGCTGTTGCACGCAAGAGGTGAGATAGGGTGCAACTAGTACCATTCATGGCATGGCTTGCTTCCGTATGGTTAATAGCTATAGGTGTTTATGGTGTACTTACTTCAGCCAATGTGCTACGAATGCTTGTCTCTATAGAGACGCTATTCAATGGTGTCATTGTGGCCTTGCTTCTCTCCATGTTAGCAAGAGGTTCCGGCACTATTAGTCTAATAGTTGATACCGGTATACTGGTTCTCGCAGCTGTGATACTAACAGCTGTAGAAGTAGCTGTTTTAGCAGCCATCATATTGTTACTATATAGGACGAAACAGACTGTAGGCGTTGAGGACCTCAAGGAACTAAGGGGGTGAAGCGTATGGTAGAGGAGATAGTGTTGGGGAGCCCTCTTCTTTGGTACACCATCCTCCTACCAATAATTGCTGGCACATTTTCACTAGTAGCAGGAAAAGCCCTATCACCTAAGGCTCATGCTGGGATAAATGGTCTCGCATGGCTTTTCTCGCTAATAGCAATAACAGCTCTTATACCGCTAGTTTATGGTGGTTTTGTTGTTGTAGATCCAGTGGCGGTTAGTATACCTTTAGTGGGAGTGTTTGCCCTCTTTGTAGACGGAGTCTCTATCGTAATGGCGTTATCTATTGCAGCGGTTTCCCTGGCAGTAGCAGTTTACTCATATCGTTACATGGAGCATAGATTTGAGGAGCTAGGTATAGAGCAATGGGGCTTATACTACTTCCTCTATCAACTGTTTACGGCAGGAATGCTAGGTGTAGTCTATGCAAATAATACCATTCTCTTCTATCTCTTCCTTGAACTAACACTTATACCAAGCTTTCTACTAATAGCCCTCTATGGGTATGGGGATCGTGTTAGAATAGCATTACTATACTTGGTATGGACGCATGTTGGTGCTGGTTTATTCTTGTTAGGTGTAATTCTCGTAGGGTTTACGGCTGGTTTTACCTACTATGAACCTGGCTATGGCTATATAACTGGTATCGGAGAGCAACTAGCTATTAATCTCCAAAACATAGCGTTTATGGCAATTGTGTTGGGTCTTGCGATAAAGGCAGCACTGTTTGGCTTCCACATTTGGCTCCCCTATGCACATGCTGAGGCACCAACACCTGTTTCGGCCCTATTGTCACCACTTCTAATTGGTCTCGGCATCTATGGTCTTCTCCGTGTGGCGGTAGGATTTTTCCCGTCACTCTGGATATCATTGACACCCATCTTTATTGCATGGTCGTTTATCACAATGATATATGGTGGCCTCTTAGCTTACACGCAGGATGATGTTAAGCGTTTCCTGGCATATAGTAGCGTCTCGCAGATGGGCTACCTCTTTCTAGGTCTTGCAACAATGAGCCATATAGGATTCATAGGCAGCATACTACACTACGTCAGCCATGCAGTTGGTAAAGCTATTCTCTTCGCAGTAGCAGGGATATTGATAGTACTAGTGCACACAAGGGATATGAGGAGCATGGGTGGTCTTGCCCAGAAACTAAATTACACAGCATCACTTGCTCTCATAGGTTTCCTATTTCTTGTAGGCATTCCACCGACACTGGGCTTACTGAGTGAATACTTGATTGCTCGTGGTCTTGCTGAATGGGCACTTGAGTATAGCCCACAAGCGTTCATAGTGGTGTTAGCAGCATTCATAGCTGCTGTTGCCGTTTCAACAATATATTCATTTGTAGGATTTAGGAGAATATTCCTTGGAAAACCAGGCCCTGCATTCACTAAAGCTAAGGCAGTCGAACATCCATCTTTAGTGATTCCACTGCTCTTTCTCGCAGCACTAGGTATTGTGTTGTTCCTCTTCCCAGAGCCCTTTGTTGCCCCTATGAAAATGGTTATGGCAACACTTGTAGGGGGTGCATGAGTCATGGCTGAGCCGGGCACCTATGTAGGCGAGCTTGTGTTAACAGCAGTACTTGCACCATACATGTCTGCACTACTAGTGTTAATGGTGCATCGTGCGGATTGGAGAGTGTCGGCTTGGACAGGGGTCGCTGGTCTACTGGTTTCAGCAGTATCAAGCATAGTGGCTTTCATGGCAGGCATGCATTACCAGGGAGAATACACAGTAGCCTGGATGCCGAGTCTAGGCATATACTTCTCGCTAAGGCTCGACTTCCTCTCTTTAATAATGGGTGTAGTAGTATCCGTGTTATCGCTTCTCATCGGAATATATAGCGTTGAGTACATTGGCTCATGGGGTGCCCCACGGTATTGGGTATTCTTCACATTCTTCGTGGGAAGCATGATGCTACTAGTTTTTGCCAACGATCTTTTCACATTGCTGGTTGGATGGGAAGGAACGGGTCTAGCAAGCTACGCTCTCATAAGCTTCTACTATGATGACAGAGAGAGTGATTGGGTAGGTGATCCTGGAAGAAAAGCCCTTGGTGTACCAATGTGGTCTCCGCCAACCCATAGTGGTATAAGGGCTATTGTGTTCACTAGGCTTGCTGATGCCGCAATGCTATTAGCCATAGGCCTTATACACTATGTTGTAGGCTCAACATATATGGGCCTTCTAGAACCAGGCAGGGATGGCTTCCTCAAGGTTGTTGAAATGGTCTACTCTAGTGGCATACTAGTGCCATTCATTATTGCGTTCTATCTGGGTGCACTAGCTAAGAGTGCACAGTTCCCCTTCCACGAATGGCTTGTTACGGCAATGACAGGTCCAGCCCCTGTTTCAGCACTAATACATGCTGCGACAATGGTTAAGGCAGGTGTCTATTTTGCGTTAAGGTTTACTCCATGGCTTGTTGTTGCACTAGCTTCTGCGGGCCTTGCAAGTATAGGTGGTATGGTTATGGAGTGGCTACTATGGGTAGCACTCCTTACGGCCTTTATGCTTGCATCGATGGCTGTTGTAGCTAGAGAGTTAAAGCTTATATTAGCTTACTCGACGGCTAGCCAGCTCTCCTATATGTTTGCGGCAGTCTTTGCTGCAGCAGTGTTTGCACTAACACATATGATGCCCGAAGAAGTGCTAATAGGTGTATATGGTGGGCTTAGCCATCTTGTCTCACATGCAGTGTTTAAGGCGGCAATGTTCCTATGTGCAGGTGCTCTTATTCATGCCGTTCATTCACGTTACATAACTGATATGGGTGGTTTAAGGAAACACATGCCACTTACATTCACGGCAATGCTACTTGCGGGTTTAAGCCTGGCAGCTTTACCACCATTCTCTGGCTGGTGGAGTAAAGATGCAGCTGTCTATGCTATATCGTTAAGTGGTAAAATAGCGACCATAATGGCTCTTGTAACAGCTGTTCTTACGGCTGCCTACACAGTGAGAATGATACTATACGTATTCACGAGAGCTCCCCACGATAAGGAGGTTCATGGCCATGAGCCAAGCGTGTTGATGTGGGCCCCATATCTTGTTTTAGGTATTGCTAGTATAGGCCTAGGCCTAGCATGGTACCCGTTTATAGAGTACATGCTGGCAGAGGGTATAGGTGTGCATGTTAAGCTTAATGTGGCGTTGATGGTTATTGGTACGGTGTCAGCCATTGTGGGTGCTGGCTTGGGATCAGTATATTTGCTTGGATTTAAGCCATGGGAACTTATAGAAGCTAACTCTTTCCTTCGAGCACTGCATAGTTTCCTCTATGATCGTTGGTACATTAATGCATTAATATACAGGCTTATAGTATATCCTGGCCATGGTCTAGCACATGGTATAAAGGCCACTATTGAGTATGCTATAGACACTGGCTATCATAGTGTTGTACCACGGTTAATGGTGTCGATAGGTAGAATTGTAAGGAGTATACAAGTTGGTGATGTAAGATCGTACTTATGGTTATACTTTATTGGCTTAATTGTGCTTGGCCTACTTGCATACTATCTCGTTATAGGTGTAATGGGGGTGTAGACCACGGTGGACTATTTAGTAGTCTACGTGATAGCCTGTTACGCAGCTCTGGCTTTTGCAGGTATAGCAGCTCCTCTCTTAGGGCGAAGTGTAAGCTATGCATCTTCTCTAATAGCTTCAGCCATAACCATGGTCTTGATGGTATTAATTTATTCGAGCCTTTATGGTAAAGGCGTTATTGTGTTTAGTGTTCCCTCGATGACTATATTGGATCGTTTCGGTGTATTCGTATTATTCGCTGCATCCTTGGCAACGCTAATAGCGGTCTATGGCACATGGACGCCGGCCTCTAGGTGGGCATGGTCAGAAGCTGTTGCTGCAATAGCTGCCCTATTACTACTCGGGATAGCCGTGATGGCCACAACACTAGGATATATTACACTATACGCTGCATGGATTCTAGCTGCTGCAGCAAGCTACATCATAGTCGCGCTAGCAAAGGATAGTATATCTGCTGAAGCAGCAGCAAAATATGGTATAATGGGTGGTGTTGCTTCAACAATGCTTGTACTAGGTTTAGGCTACTTATTTGCATCAACAAACTCTTCAGCACCTACGCCAATAGCGTATCCGGGTCCATTCCTTATTGCAGCAAGCATTGTTACAGTAGTAGCTATAGGCTATAAGTTGGGTGTAGTCCCGTTTCATGGATGGTTGCCCGACGTCTATGGTAATGCAAGGCCATTCTTGTTGGCCATTATAGTGCCGCTAGCTAAGGCGATAGGCGTCATCCTGCTGGTTAGGCTTCTCGTACCAGCTGCTTCAATAGAGCCACAACAGTTCTTCACCTTCCTGGCAGTACTTGCAGTAGTAACAATGACCTATGGTAATGTGGCGGCACTGGCCAGTGATAACCCACAGAAGGTCTTAGCATATAGCTCTATGGCTCAGGCAGGATACTTATTGGCAGGTATAGCAGCTCTAGCTAACTTGCCAGGTCTTTGGAGAGAGGCTGCACTTACCGGGCTTGCTCTTCAAGTCTTAGGCTACATGCTCGCTAAGGCATCTGTTTTCCTGGCTTTAGATTATGCTTTAGAGGGGACGGGCACAAGAGATTGGCAAAGCCTACATGGTTTATGGAGGAGGAGCCCACTTGCAACAACAGGTATGGTATTGGGGCTAGCCTCCTTACTAGGTATGCCTCCCTCATTAGGCTTTTGGGGTAAACTCTACATAGTCTTAGCATTAATTGAGTACGCTCCACTACTTGTGCTAATCATGGTTATAAACTTTGCAATAGGAGCATTCTATTATGCACGTCTCATCAACCTAGCTTTTACACCGTCAACTGAAGTAACTGGAGGCGATGATACAAGAACCTATGCAGCACTAGTAGCTGGCGCACTAACATTAATACTAGGATTATTGCCGTGGATAGCAGCTGGTATACAAGCGTATGGCTACTAACCTAACCCCTTTCTGGAGGAAAAGAGTTTTATCCAGGAATATTCTAGAGCATCTTTCCCCGAGAACAACCTAACAAAAATAATCATCTAGACAATGGCGTGTAGAACCGCATTTTGGATTTACCTTGGGTGGGAGCTATTGTCTCAAAGCACTGGCTTCAAGCCACGCATACCCGAAAAGCGATGGGATAAAAGCTTAGAATATGAACTATTAAGGAAATGGGAAGAAGAAGGTGTATATGAGCACCATTTCGATCCACACGATAAGAGACCCCTTCTCGTCATTGACACTCCTCCGCCATATCCAAGCGGTAAATGGCATGTTGGTGGTGCTGCGCACTATGCCCAGATAGACATGATAGCGCGCTACTTCAGGATGAAGGGCTGGAACGTTATCGTGCCATGGTATGCTGACCGTAATGGTTTACCAGTAGAGGTTGCCGTCGAGAAAAAGTATGGCATAATAGCCCACGAGATGGCTAGGACTGTCGAAGGTCGTAAGAAGTTTATAGAACTATGCAGCAGCGAGCTGGATAAGGTGGAGAAGGAACTCGTTAATATATGGAAAAGGCTAGGCTGTTCATTCACTTACTGGCGTGACGGAACGGATAGCCCGGTGTATAGAAAACTAACGCAAGCAACCTTCATTGAACTGTGGAAGCGAGGCCTCATTTACGAGGATGAGCGACCCGTAACCTGGTGTCCAAGATGTAGGACAAGCTTAAGCGAAGCTGAAATAGAGCATAAAGACGAAGAAGCTTACTTATACTATGTTCGCTGGAAGGTAGCTGAAATTGATGAGGAAATAGTAATAGCCACTACTAGACCAGAACTTATTGGTGCAACTCGTGCAGTGGCATTTAATCCTGACGACGAGAGATATAAGAAGCTTAAAGGCTTACATGCGGTAGTACCAGTTTATGGCTACAAAGTGCCTATTGTGGAACATCCTGCTGTAGATCCAGAGTTTGGTACAGGGCTAGTAATGGTCTCAAGTTATGGTGATTGGACAGATGTAATGATGATTAATGATATTGGTGTTGAGCCCAAAGTTATAGTAAGACCAGATGGCACCTTAAATGATGGTGGTCCTCTGGAAGGGCTTACTGTGAGGGAAGCGAGAAAGAAAATAGTTGAGTTGTTAGAGGAAAAGAACCTCATAGTACGCAAGGTTAAGCTTCTTCATAGTGTACCTGTATGTTGGCGCTGTAAAACACCGATCGAGATAATACATGTAAGGGAGTTCTTCCTTAGGCAATTGGAACTTAAAGACAAGCTACGTAGTCTCGCCTTAAAAATGGTAGTGAGACCTGAAAAACATAGACAAAAGCTCCTTGACTGGATAAATGGATTAAAAATGGACTGGCCAATATCGAGAACAAGATATTATGGAACGGAAATACCGTTATGGAAGTGTCGTAAATGTGGACGCTATGCTGTACCCGAACCCGGGAAGTACTATAGGCCATGGCTTGAGGAGCCACCTTTCAATAAATGTCCACATTGTGGTGCACCACGTAGCGAACTTGAGGGCGAGACAAGAGTATTTGACACATGGTTTGACTCAAGCATAAGTGTGCTATATGTCTCGGGTTACATGAGAAATGAGGATCTCTTTAAGAGAGCATTTCCGCCAAATGAGGAACTGCCACGCACACTAAGACCACAAGGTGTAGACATCATACGTACATGGCTACATTTTAGCATTCTACGTGTCTATCAATTATTAGGTAAACCAGCCTTCCGATGGGTCCGAATAACGGGTATGGGTCTTGACCCGACTGGTAGAGCCATGCATAAAAGCCTTGGCAATGTAATTGACCCAGACCCCTTCATTGAGAAGTATGGTGCTGATCCCTTCCGTTTTTGGGCTGCCGCAGCAGCTAAGTTAGGCGATGATTATAGGTTTAGTGAGCAGCTGCTAAAAACAGGTCAATTGTTTGCGACAAAACTATGGAACATGGCTCGCTTCGTGTCAGCGTTTCCAAGGCCCAGTAAAGGGTACAAGCTTAGACCAATAGACCTAGCATTCCTTGGCCTACTAAATGATGTAATAAGGAGAGTTGACCATGCCTATGGCGAGGAACTAGACGTGTACGTACCCGCAACACTACTATACGAGTTTGCATGGAATACTATTGCATCGCACTACATAGAGCTCGTCAAGAACAGAGCTTATAATCATGAAAATAAGTATAGCGGGGAAGAGCAACACGGTGCCTGGTTTACCCTTCATATATTCATGGACTCTATACTACGTATGCTAGCACCAATAATGCCATTCGTAACAGACGCAATATACCGTCGCCTCTACGGCCAAAGCGTACATAAGCAGGCATTTCCTGAACCAAGACCAGAATGGGACACAATACACAAACAATATGTTAGCGAATTAATGGAACTAAATAGTGCAATTTGGTCATTAAAGAAGCAGAAAGGACTAAAGTTATCAGAACCACTACCTGGGACAATCCTTGTCACACCAGAACTAGAACCCTACATACGGGAACTAGAGGATCTACACAAAACACCGTTCAAGGTAACCTCACAGCCAAGTGGACAAAAGCTAACACAGCACGCATTCCTAGCATAACTAGGGGTGTGCTGAAACCCTCGAGGCCGCAAAACAGAAATGCGGAATCGGATTTCGGCTGAGCCCCACAACACACATACCAGTCCACCCTCCAATTTACTCTTGGAGCCCGCGACACCCGTGCAAGACCCCCGCGGGGGGCTCTATGAGCACGGGGCTCCCGGCCTTCAATCCACCTACTTAATCCCCATACAATCCCCATACGGTACCTTAGCCATGTTTACTAGGGTGTAACGGCTCACCTATACACTATGGCTAATACCCTCCTATACCCAGCTTCACGGTTTAAGGTGAAGGAAGAACTCCAGCTCCTCTCCTAGGGAGTAATCGGGTTATGGGCGTATCTGTAATGGCATTGATAGAGGTAAAGGAGCTAACAAAGTACTATGGCGATATTATCGCATTGGATAGGGTGAGCTTTAGTGTTAGTGAAAAAGGCGTTGTTGGGTTAATAGGCCCCAATGGTGCTGGTAAGACGACACTTATTCGCATTCTATCTTGCCAGCTTTCTCCTTCCAAGGGAAGAGCGCGTGTCTTAGGCTATGAGGTTGGCCGTGATGACTACGAGATTAAGAAGAGAATAGCAGTTCTTCCCCAAGAGGTGCGTGCGCACTTCTACCTCTTAACGCCGTTAGAATACATCTACTACTATCTCCGTGTCCGCGGTCTTAAACGTAGAGAAGCAGAAGAGAAAGCACATAGAGCTATCAAGGAGTTTGGGATAGACTACTGGAATAGGAAAATGGTAGAACTATCCCCCGGCATGGCTCGTAAAGCCCTATTGGCGATGATACTTTCCTATGATGCTGAAATATACTTTCTTGATGAACCAACAATAGGCCTTGACCCTACGGCTAGATATGAGGTATGGTCACTAATAAGGAAGCGCGCAAAGGATGGTCTTGTCTTCATAACGAGCCATCACATGGACGAGATATCACGCTTATGTGACAGGGTATTGTTGATAGAAAATGGTAAACTCCTAGCTAGTGGAAGTCCAGAAGAAGTTGCAGCACGCTTTGCACCACACTATTACAGGAAGATAGTAGTAGTAGGTAATGTCAAGGATTTGGGCTATGAGAATAGGATTATCGGCCGATACACCTACATTTATGTCAGGAACGAGTCAGAGCTCAATGATGCAGTAAGAAAACTCTCGCAACTAGGCTACATGTTCCGTATCGAAGAGGTAAGCATAGAAGACTACTTCATATTGAGGGGTAAGCAATGAGCCTCATTGCGCTGATAGAATGGTATCTACGTGCAACCACACGGAGCAAGGCAGGCTTGATAAGCTATGGTATGGGGCCTTTATCTTTTCTCTTCCTAATAACAATCATTAGTGGAGGAGAATTATTACCTACAGCAATAATAGGAGGAATCATTACTTTCGCTATAGATCGTGGCCTAATAGATCTCCCAATAGAGATAGCCGGCATGAGAACTCGCTCAAGATTCTACGAAATATTCCTTTCACTACCAGTACGCCCAGTAGTCTTTGCACTTGGTGTAACTATAGGCATGAGCATAGTATCAATACCATACCTAGCTACTCTTACAGCCACACTATTACTGATCGAAGAACCTAGATTAACAGTACTACCACCAATACTACTAGTAATAGCCAGTCTATGGATATGGAGCTCAATGGTAGGCCTATACATTGGTACACGAGTAAAAGACCCCACAAGCATCATAAGAGTAGCAAACATAGTCGTTACCACACTAACAGTATTCCCACCAGTCTACTATCCTCTCGAACTACTACCTGCACCTCTACACCAACCCCTACTCCTAATACCAACAGTAAGCGCAGCCTACCTTCTACGTGCAATATTTGAGCCACTACCCTACCAGAATCATGCATTAATAATACTAGTAGTTCACCTAGCCATAGCAACAATTCTGGGTACAAGAATATTGAAAATCAAAGAGGACTAAATGTAGAATTGAGACTTCAAAATAAGTTAATAATTAAAAAGTATATAGTTCAAGAAGAGAGTCCAAAATACAATCCTTTATCTTGAACATTGTCCAATAATAAAGATGGTAGTCGATATATTTCTCCCGGATACCTTATTAGGATATTTGGTGAATGTTTTGGATCAGTATATGGAGTTTAGGAGAGAGTTCGTTTTACCAGCTGTTTACCTTGTACATCCAATAACCATAGTTAGAGGCTTTAATGAGAGACTATATGACATTAATGGTAAAGAATACATTGATTTCACGAGCGGAATTGGTGTCACAATTCTTGGTCATGCCAATCCAGAGCTCATAGAAACTGCCATGGAAGCTTTGAGGAATCTTTGGCATACATGTATCCATGTAGCTAATTATCCATCCTACGTCCTTCTGGCTAGAAAGCTTTCTGTGAAGATAAGGCTTAGCGAGCAAGGTATGGTTGCATTATTCAATAGTGGTGCAGAAGCAGTCGAAAATGCTGTAAAAATAGCTAAGGCAGCAACAAGGAAATATTACTTCGTATCCTTTGTCGGAGGATTCCATGGAAGAACGTTTATGTCACTAGCTCTAACAGGGAAGTATAAACCTTACAAAGTAGGATTTGGTCCATTAACGTCTGGTGTAGTAAAAGTCCAGTATCCTTACTGTTATAGAATGCCAGTTAAAGATGAAAATGAATGTGTGGACATGGTTTTATCGGAACTAGAAAGTATTGTTGACATTGACTTGTCGCCAGACGTTATTGCTGGTATTATTGTTGAACCTATTCAAGGTGAAGGAGGATTTGTAGTGCCTCCTAGGAGATTTCTAAGGGAAATCGAGGTCTTTGCCAGGAAGAGGAGCATAGTATTTGTTGTTGACGAAGTTCAAACGGGATACTGTCGAACGGGGCAGTTCATGGCATATGAACACTATGGGGTACTACCGGATATAGTCGTGTTAGGTAAGGCTATGGCCAACGGCCTTCCTCTAAGTGGTGTTGTTACGGCAAAGAGTCTAGCAGAGAAACTGGCTGAGGGCTCTATAGGAGGCACGTTTGGTGGTAATCCCATTGCAGCAGCTGTGGCATTAAAGGTACTAGATATAATTGAGCGCGATAACTTGTGCCGCAGAGCCAAAGAGCTTGGTAAGATTATGGAAGAAAGGATGGAGGAGATGAAGAGCAAATACAGGTTTATTGGTGACCACAGAGGTATTGGAGTGATGAGGGCCTTGGAGTTCGTTAAGAATGAAAAAACGAAGGAACCCGCGCCAAATATTGCAAAACGTGTTCTTGAAGAAGCTCGGAGAAGAGGTCTCCTGTTACTTACAGCGGGTTATTACGGAAATGTAGTTAGAATGCATCCACCGTTAACAATTAGTGAGGACAGCCTAGAGAAGGGGCTGGATATACTAGATAAGAGTCTAGCACAAGTTACATAGACTAAAGCAAACTGAAAGTAATTAAATTGTAATTGTATTAAATTTATTCTTACAATGTGTTATGTGTTTGGCATTGGACTATTCATGATGTTGCCATTAATCATTATAATGCCCGGTGCTAGCCTTTGTAAATCAGTTATGCTAGGGTTCTTTGATGCTATATTCCATACTACTATATCTGCTTTCATACCCGTTCTTATTTTGCCTACTAGGTTCTCGAAACCCGTCGCTAATGCCGCGTAACTAGTAAAGGTTCTTAATGCTTCGATGAAGTCTATTCTCTCATCAACACCTAGAATATTGTTTGTCTGCATTATTTTTACACGTGTTATACGGTAGACTGCACCTAACAATCCATAGCCAGAATTTGGCATGCCAACATAAGGCGCATCAGTACTGTTTGCAACGATGACACCATTCTTAATCATAGTCTTTAAGGGAAAGGCTCTTGTTGCTCTATTTAAGCAGAAATTAGCAGCATAAGCATGGCCATGGCTATATATAAAGGATGATTGTGTCTTAACGCAAATGCCATGCTTACTCATTAATTCTATAGCTTCCCTTGTAACGAGAAATGCATGAACTATACTAAATTGGCACCTTTCAGATCTACTACTATAGCTGGAAGTAGTACTCGTTATTGTTTCTACAACCTCATCTACAGCTCTATCACCTATAGCATGAACAGCTACTCTAATTTTCCTAGTAAACGCAGTTACAAGTATGGTTTTAAACATGGTTTTATCGATAACTCTGATACCCCGGTATCCCTTCAAAGGTCTGAAGTCTTTACACCAGTCGTCATACAGTAACGCAGTACGGCCAAGCCCAGAGCCATCGTAAAAGACCTTTATCAGATTACCTTTTATGACGTTATCACTCCTTGTTGTTTCACGAATGTAGTCCAGCACTCCTAGGCCGTCTTCTACGAGTTCGGATCCACTAAGAGGGTATGCAACACGAGTCCTTAGAAGTAGTTCGCCCCGTTCCACGACCCTCTTATAAGCTTTAATAACCATATCTCTTGCATTGAAACTATTGGCATCCTCTATACTTGTAAAGCCTGTTGAAAGCCACATCTTTTGTGCCTTTTTTATACCAATAATTAGCTCGTTTAGGCTTGGAGGAGGTATTAGTCTAAGTACTAGGTTCATAGCCTCGTCATAAAGTATACCTGTTGGCTCGCCATTCTCATCTCTATCAATTAGTCCTCCTTGAGGATTTGGAGTATCTCTTGTGATTCCTGCTAGTTTTAGGGCAGCGGAATTCGCTACTAGGAAGTGGCCACTGATATGTTCTACTACTATAGGGTGATCTTGTGATATTTCATCTAAGTCCCATCTGGTTAGATACTTCCTATCATTCTCTATTAGTGAGTCATCCCAGCCAAATCCCATAATCCAGGAGCCCTTAGGGGTACTCTTTGCCTTTTGTTGTAAGGCCTCTATGATATCCACTATAGAAGTCTTATTGTGTAGTAGCACTCCCTTCGCAATATAAATGCCTGCCATTGAGAGATGACAATGGCTATCTATAAAGCCTGGTGTAACAAGCTTACCCTCAACATCAATTACCTTTGCAGCAGGCTCTCTAGCTTTTACATTATCAAAGCTTGAGACGGCCTCTATTCTGTCTCCTCTAACGAGAATGCTATCATAGTCTAGAAAATCAGTACCATCGAATATCAGCCCATTAGTTATTATCACCTTCATAGACTACACCTATAGGCCCCTCTAAAAACCTTATAGGCAATATTTATAGTCCCCCCACAAACCGACTGTGTCCCGGTAGTGGTACTATGTCCAAACCTATTTTAAATAAAACTGTCAGTATGCTAATTACAATGATAATAGTTATGTCCATTGTCCCTATGCAATTAGGAAGTCAACACGCTGAAGCAGCTACTCCTAGGGATTGCGTTAGAATTACTGTCGCTGAGGAGCTTTCGTCGCTAAACCCATTGGTTGGTAATTCTCTTGTAGATTGGTTTGTATTCAATCTCATATACGATAAATTAGCAATTTACGGTCCCGATCTTAAGCCGCGTCCCTGGATTGCGCAAAAGTGGGATGTGAGCCCCGATGGTACAATGTGGACACTATATTTAGTAAGGAACGCAACCTGGCATGATGGAGAGCCAGTTACGGCCGAAGACGTGGTATTCACCATAAACTATATTAAAGAGCATGAAGTCGGTTTATGGCTAGATGAAGTAGCTGATATAGAAAGTGTTAACGCGATAGATGAATACACTGTTGTAATAAAGACTACAAAACCAATAGCCTTCTTGGATACTTATGTATTTCCCAGGTTACCCATCCTGCCCAAGCATATATGGGAAAAAGTTGAGGATCCAATACGTTATCCAAACGAGAAGCCTATAGGAAACGGCCCATTTATACTAAGGGAGTACAAGCCTGGGGAATACCTATACTTTGAGGCGAATCCAGACTATTGGCGAGGGAAACCATACATTAATTGCATAATAGCTAAGATAGGGCTTACTCCAGACCAAGCATTTCTTGAGCTCAAAAAAGGTGACCTAGACATAATAGTACTGCCTTACGAGTATATAAGAGAAGCAGAAAAGGATCCGAACATAAAAGTAGTAATTTCCGAAGACATATACTTCGATTATATAGTCTTTAACACTAAAGTGTATCCGCTCAATTTAAAAGAATTTCGGCATGCCTTGGCTTATGCTATTAATAGACAAGAGCTAGTAGATAGAATTCTTCTAGGCTACGGTGAAGTAGCGCATTCAGTTATACCTCCTGCATATAAGTTCTGGCATAACCCCAATGTACGTAAATATCCGTATGACCCTGATAAGGCAAGACAAATCCTAGACAAACTCGGCATAGTGGATAAGAATGGAGATGGATGGCGTGATTTACCCAATGGTACAACTTTAGAGATTGAGATACTCACATTATCCACATGGCCGCCTTATGTCCGTATGGCAGACATGATCAAAGGATTTCTTGAAGATATAGGTGTTAGGGCTAAGGTGGTAGCTGTTGAATGGGGTGAAGAGTCAAGGAGACTTCATGACAGGGACTACATGATAGCCATTTGGGGTTATACAGTAGCTCCGGAACCTTCACAATTCCTCTCATTATTCACTAATAATCCACCACCGTATTGGAGTATGGGTGAGTGGCAAAACCAAACCTATAATGATTTATTTGAAAAACAGAAGCGTATATTGGATCCAGAGGAACGGAGGAAAATTATTTGGAAATTGCAAGAGATTCTTGCTGAGGAGATTCCCATATTACCCATCTGGGTCGGCTATGTAGTAGAAGGTTACAGAATTGATAGATTTATGGGATGGATTCCAATGCCAATGGGTATTTTAGGTATATACAATAAGCTAACGTGGCTTAATGTCCGCCCAGTGATGCCCACGACGACTACCATGGTGAAGACTGTTACAGAGAGAGTGGTTACCACAACAACCCAGATTGTAAAGGGCACGGAAACCATAGTAGAAACTGTAGTGACTAAAGTGCCCGTAGTAACAACCGTAACAGTAACGCCCACAACAACTACTACACAACCGACGCCAACCTATGATATAATTGTGCCAGCCATAATCGTGTTGGCTATAATTCTGCTAGTGGTTCTAGTATTGAGAAAGAGGTAACATCTACCTTGTCTAGTCAAGGTATGAGTCTGGGACGATATATTGCTCGAAGAATAGTAAGTTTGATCATAGTCTTTTTTGTGATTATAACTATAAATTTCTTATTGCCAAGGTTAATGCCAGGCAATCCTGTTGATTACTTCCTTAAGGATCCATCAATAACGCCAGAGGAAAGGGAAAGGCTTATCCAAGAATTTGGTCTTGATAGGGACTTACTCACTCAATATATACTATATCTCCAAAATATCCTTGAGGGTGACTTAGGAATTTCATTCAAGTATTATCCCAAGCCAGTTATAGAGGTGTTAATGGAGCGTTTACCTTGGACAATATATTTACTGGGCTCATCCTATACTATAGCAACACTAATTGGTATAATATTAGGTGCTTATGCGGGTTGGAAACGGAATAGCAGGTTTGATGCAATCGTTATAGGGTTTTCCTTTGTAACTAGAAGTATGCCTATATTCTGGCTTGGTATGTTGCTTTTATACGTCTTTGCTGCTATGCTGGGATGGTTCCCAATAAGTGGAGCTACAACACCTGCAGCCCAATACCATAGCATTATCGAGTTCGTATATGATGTATTATGGCACTCGGCGTTGCCGATGATAACAATAATATTATTTCTTATTGGCCCACCTGCTCTTTTGACTAGATCCCTTGTGTCCGATAGCTTAACCGAATCATACGTCTATGCTGCCATTGCTCGTGGACTACCCCCACGAAGTGTGCTTTTCAAGCATGCTCTAAGACCAGTATCGCTCCCTCTTTCAACTTATACAGCAATACTGTTGGGCTATGTTGTTGGAGGAGCTGTGTTCACTGAAACTGTCTTTGATTGGCCTGGCGTAGGGAGATTGATTTATGAAGCAATACTTAGAAGAGATTATCCCTTAATTCAAGGAAGTTTCCTTATAATAACTGTGAGCGTGTTACTAGCCAACTTTATTGTGGATTTAATATATGCTATTTTAGATCCTCGTGTGAGGCTTAGATGAAAATGATCTTAAGATTGGTAATTCATAGGCTAAAAGGGTATGAATTTAGTAGAAAAGTGTGGGCAGGACTACTAGTAATTAGCTTCCTTGCTTTCATAGCGGTTGCAGCCCCTTACTTGGCACCCTATGATCCCTCAGAGATTGTTGGTGATCCCTATGAGCCACCTAGTAGTGAACACCTTCTAGGAACCGATGATGTAGGACATGATGTACTTAGCTGGTTGATATACGGTTCAAGGACATCGCTCCTGGTAGGCACACTAGGTGCCTTGGGAGCAGTAGCTATAGGTGTGCTGATAGGGCTCGTGGCAGGACTCATAGGGGGCCTTATAGACGAGATACTAATGCGGCTTACAGACATAGTATTAACCATCCCATATATCGTTTTTGTGATAGTACTTGTAGCTTACTTAGGGCCAAGTATATGGAATATTATCTTATCAATAGCAGTTCTCGGCTGGCCTACTATAGCAAGAATGGTTAGATCGCATGTACTCTCGTTGAAGGAAAATCTATATATTGATGCTGCGGTAGCGGTTGGCGCATCTAGATTATATATTATGAGGAAACATATATTACCTGGACTGATTCCATTAATAGTGCCCATTTATGTACTTACGGTAGTTGATGGTATACTCACAGAAGCTGGTTTAAGTTTTCTTGGTCTAGGAGATCCTACGCAGCCTAGTTGGGGTACACTACTCTACTATGCACAAATCCGAGGAGCCTTCATTAAAGGTCTTTGGTGGTGGGTTCTCCCACCTGGTTTGATGATAACGGTTACAGGTCTAGGTTTCCTTTTGCTAGGATCTGGGCTTGAAGAGTATTTCAATGTAAGGCTAAGGGAGAGGATGGTTAGCTAGTCTCCTCCGAGGTATAGAGGTCTATATCGAGCCTAGGATCCTCCTTAATAACTTCTATAATTACATGCGTGGATGTTCTTTCGATTTCTTCCATACTCAAAAACTTTTCTATCATTCTTCTTACACTATCTTGGTTCTTATGTCTAGCCATGACAATAAAGTCGATATCTCCTAGCACAAAGTATACTGCCCAAACACCGGGTATTCGTGCAAGTTTCTCACCAACACGCTTATGGTATTCTGGGCCATAGCGTGCTCGCACAAAGGTGATCGTTAAGTAATCTATGCCGAATACTGCTGGATTTATTCTGGCATAACATCCCTCTATTACACCGTTTTCTTCGAGCCTCTTTATCCGATAGTGTATAGTTGACTTTGGCATATTTAGTTTAGCTGCAATTGTGCTTATAGGTGTTCGACAATCTTCTTGTAGAATTTTAAGTATCTCTATATCTATTTCGTCAAGAGGGACTTTAATTCTAATGCCTACTCACCAGGATAGTGGTGGTATTGTACCCTAGGCAAAAACATTTCCTTTAAATTAGTTAAAATCGACACAAAACTACTGCTTAGAGCGAGCTTTTTACTAAATGACGAATACTACTTCGTTTCTTATCTTGCTCATTCACATGGTCGTGTGGGCTAATTGCCTATTGCTAAACTAGACAATATTGGCATAGGCTTATGTCACTAGATAGAGAGTAGCTAGTGCATGCTAGACAAGGTCCTGTTTTGTCAACTCGGTTGCTATTAGGGAGCCCTGGCTGAAGCTACTATGGCTAGTATGGGAGAAAACGGGCGTAATGCAAACGGGATCAACCACGCAATTAGCTCATCCATGTCGGTTAGTGGCGGCCCGATCCCGGCTTGGGGGAGCTGCGGGGCCTCGCGGACCCCACAGCTACCCCCAACGCGGCCGGCTTAACTTCCGGGTTCGAAATGGGACCGGGTGTTGCCCGGCCGCTATGGCCGGGTCGGACCGCCATGTTAGTGGGACGTTCTAAGGGGTGTGGGTATTTTTGCTTTTTTGTCTTGGCGAGGATAGATGTTATAAATTGCGTGTATTGTTAGGGGTGCTCCACATTTGGGACATGCTCCCTCGTTTTTGCCTACGTAGTCACCTTGTTTGTAATTGCGTTCCTCTCTGTGACCACAGTTGTAGCAGGCTAGTAGTGTCTTGGTTAGTGGCTGTGGTTCTTGTTTTCTTTTCCCCGCCGTTACGGCTGTTATTGTTAGCGCAATGAGTAGTCCAAGTATTGTAGACATGTAGATAATGTATATGAGGTCTTCTATGTTCATGTCCCCGCCCCCTGGTGGTGTAGAATTATTGTGCAATGCCTATGGTGTTTCCTATTCCTGCTACTATTACTATTTTGCCTTCAGGGACTATGTCTTCGATTATCTTCTTTACGCGCTCAACGGCTTTGTCTATGCTTTCAGCTATTTCTTTGCGCATGGTGTGTAGGGCTTCCTCAAGACTCATTCTTATCACTATAGCGTAGAGTGGGATATTGTAGCGGACTGCTGTCCTCTCTATCCTTATTTTTTCTGGGCCTGGATCACCTATTGCTGCACCTATACCTTCAGCAATAGTACCTGTCTCCTCGCCTTCGTACTTTAGGGCTGCATCCACTGTTATTAGTAGTGCTAGGTCGTTGTGGTAGGTTTTTGCTAGTTTTTCAATAGCTTCGCCGGGGCGGCCAACAGTGCTTCCAGGACCCTTTGCCTTCACTATTACTACTTTCCTGTTCTTGTACTCATAGATTCCATAGATGGTATCTTTTGCTATTTCACGTGGAGGCTCTATCTCTTTCAAGCTCTTCATTAGACGATAGGCTACTAGTGGGCCTGCTGCATCACCTATTGGTTTACCTTGGCTTATTCCGGGTATGGCGTCGTAGAAGGCTTTGGCAGTCCTCATTATCATTGGAAGTATCATCCACAGTTGTGCTATTAATGTAGCATTCTTCGTTTTTAGCCCTGTAAGAAGAATGTGGCGCACAAACTTGTATATTGTTGTTAGCGCATTACTTATGCCAAGTAATGTGACTATTATTTGTTTCCGCTCTATGGGTGTTTCATTTGGTACAGCTTTATCTACGAGCCATTCAAGTCTCTCATTGGCTGTTCTTAGTAGTTTATCCATCCTCTTGATTATGTCTATGGGTTCTATAGACACAGGCTCTATTACGAAGAAGTTGTTAACGGTTTCCACGAGTGTATCGATGTTCTCTGCCTTCACCTCTCGTAGAGCCTTCTTAGCTGCCTCACTAGCTCCACGTGCATAGCCTTCGAGTATCCTTAATCGAGCCTCTATTTGTGTCTTGAGTATTCTAAGCTGTATACCAAAAGCTAATCCGAAGAAGGCTAGTACTGAAAGTATAGTTGAGACAAGTATACCTATAGCCATGATCCATACGGCTATGTCTGTGCTAGGAAAAGGCGCCTCCTGTAGTAAGCCTACGGGCAAGCTGTATCACCGCTTTTAGCATGAAGGTTTTCGCCATGTACTCCTGGGTCTGCTACTGCTGTGTTGTCACTATTACTTGGTCCTTTAATACTAGTACTGTGTGCTCAAATTGTGCAACAAGGCCGCGGCTCCGCTCGATAAGTACAGGATATTGTATCAAATACCCCATGTTGGCTAGTTTACGTAGTAGCATTCTAAGGGCTTGTAGTCCTCCATAGTAGTTAAGCTGATCTGCGAGCCACCTTTCTGTGAATGGTAAAGTACGGAACCTTGATGCTATTTGTGCAAGTAGTTTCTTTTCGCGAGGCGTGAGCCTCCTCCTTGGGGTTCTTGGCATGAGCGCATATATGGTGACTTGGCTACCCTCATATACTAGGCCTTGACCATTAGTGGCGAACGGCTCTATTGCATAGGCTTTACCGGGTTGGAAGCTACCAGTATTCCGGGGGTCATCGAAGTTAGGTATAGTGTCACCTGCATGTATAGTATATTCTCCGAGACTATGACCACTAAGGTTTATGATCGGCCTATAACCATGTCTCCGTATTGTCTCCTCTACTATTCTACCGATATCTCTAAAGGTTTGACCTGGCTTGACGTTTTCTAGTGCTTTCTCTAGAGCTTCCCTAACAGCCTCAAGTAATGGTTCATGGGAAGGATTTGTTGTAACAGTAATAGCCGTGTCAGCTATATAGCCATCGATGTGTACGCCTATGTCGAGCTTTACTACAGCTTCTTCCGGGATTCTAGAATCATCACTGATTACTGGTGTATAGTGTGCAGCGACATAGTTCACCGAGATATTACATGGAAAAGCGGGCTCACCGCCAAGATCGCGTATTCGCTGCTCTATCGTCTCACATATCTCTAAGAGGCTTTTGCCTGGTTCAACAAATCGTGCAGCTTCTTCACGGACCTTAGCAGCTATACGACCTGCCTCAAGATACTTCCTCAAAACATCCTCACTAGGAATCATAACATCCACCTATGGAGCTACCGGACTACAGGTCATAGCCCGGTAACTGGTCAGGAAAGGGGAGTAGAAAGGGGTTCCTCAACAATGGCAGACCCTCTACCTTAAACCTATAAAGGGCCTTTAACCCTAAAACATTTACTGGTCCTCTTGCCCCGCCTAGAAGAGCCTAGCTGAGCGCCCCCAAGGGCACGATGAGGCTAGGTGTCAGGGGCGGGGCACAAAACAATTGGCGACTACAGTTTTTATTGTCTCCTAATATCTGTGTAATCCAGTTCCGCTGCAGCAACGGGATAGTCTATGCCTATCTCTTCGAGTATAGCTGGATCTAGTTCGCCTAAAACACCTTCAATACCTTGTATACTCTTAATTCTTGCAGCTCTTCCCTTCATGAAGGGTCTACCCTGGTAAGGCATTACCTCTATGACTTCGTCTCCAAGACTACGTAGTAGGGTATAGACAACGGCTTGTATATCTTCGTAGCCGGCCTTGTACGCCATGTACAATATGCCTATTCTCGATCTTGTTGTTGTTTGAGTATCACTCATGCGGTCTCTTGTGACTACATCCCCGATTTCAAAGACGCGGAGTGGTGTACTATGTGTGTTTATCCTAGCAGCTTCAAGAAGACCCACAAGTAGTGTTGAACGCAAACAGTCTAGTTCGATGCTTACAGGATTCGCAATTACGATCATTGAGGCCTTGTCTAAACCAGTAATTAGTGACTGTTTTACACAGTTTACCAGAGTATAGCTATATAGTTCTTGGAAGCCTAGGCCAGCTAGTACTAGCCTAGCGTAGCGCTCCCAGTATCTTTTCTCTAGTAGCTTGCCGCGCATCATTTTCTCGGGGTATTTAGGCCTAATACTGTTAACACCAAGGATGATAGCGACTTCCTCAGCTATATCAACCCATCCAAGTACGTCGAAGCGATATGCTGGTACGCTAACTCTAATACGGTTATCATCAAAAACCTGAGCGTCAAAACGTGCACGCTTAAGGGCGTCAACTATGGTGGTTACATCTAGCTTTAAGCCCAGCCACTCACTAATCCTTTCAACTTCTACATTTAATTGTTTTGACTCTAGATTGGGTTGTCTTTCTATGTAGTCTCCATGGTGTATTTCTACTAAGCCTATTCTGCCCTTCCCCCTCTCTGCTAGATTTGCTACGAGAACTTTGAGGACATTAAGTACTAGTTGTTTATGTACACCAGTGACATCTATGAATATGTTACGTGTTCCCGGCTCAATACGTGTAAGCTCAGCATTTATCACTGGAGGAACGCTTATGACTTCACTGCCAGAGTAAAGAACTGGATGCTTGCCACCCATTAGCGAGATCTTACCATATTTAATGCCCTGCTCGGTCTCTTCAAGAACTCTTCTAAGCGTCATTTCCTTATCATGGCCTAATGGTCTAAACCTTACATAGTCGATATCATCGAAACGATAATATATCTCCCTAGAGGGAAGCTTATCGTAGTCGTGTAACCCTATGGCTACCCATTCCCGGTTTTTCCCATGACTATTATGTAATTTTTCCTGGAACTGTATTAGTTCTTCAAGAAATGCTTCATCAACATTAACATTCCAGACTACTGCAGCCACAACATAAGGCCTTGTTGGTACATCATCAGCTTTAACTAGTATATCGGTATTAACGAGTTCATATCTCGGTACTCCAGTTTCTTTTCCTAGGAGACCACGTGCAGCTCTAGCTATTCCTTCAAGGCTATAGAGATCAGGCCTATCAACTTCGACCTCTAGTTCAACGGAACCGTCTGGTAGCACCGATACTTCAGCTTTAAGCCTCTCTAGTACTTCTAGTGCTTTTGCTAAGCTGAGACCTAATGCCTCAATAACACGCTCTTGTTTAAATTTCAAGACCGGCACGTATCCACCACCTTGTTTTAATGTTTCGGAGGAACGTTATGTCTAGGCTATAGAGTTGGCGTATATCTTCTAGCCCATAGATCGCCATGGCAATCCTTTCTAGACCCATACCCCATGCAGCCACAGGATAGTCTACGCCAAGTATCTCGAGGACTTCTGGTCGAAACATACCACATCCTAGTACTTCAAGCCATTGATTTCCGAGTCGGAGGTAGATCTCAGCTGATGGCTCCGTGAAGGGAAAGTAGGTCAAGCGCACCTTGAAGTCCTTAACACCTATTCTTTCAAAGAATTCTGCAAGAAGCCCTATTAAGTCGGCGAACGATATAGTGTAGTCTGCGGCTATCCCATCTAATTGATGAAACTCGGGAAGGTGGCGTGGGTCAACCTTCTCTACGCGGTAGACCCTGCCTATAGTGAAGAACCTGAATGGTGGTTTTGGTTTTGTGGCAAGTATTCGAGCGCTTACAGCAGTGGTATGGCTTCTCAAAATAAGTCTAAGTGCTCGTTTAGGATCCCATGGATAGCCCCAAGCTTTCTCGTGCACATTTTTGGCTCTCACTAATAGTTCGTCTGCAACTCTCCCTTCCCGTGGTGTATCCAGATAAAATGTATCTGTTGGTGAGCGAGCGGGATGATGTTGTGGTTGAAAGAGTGCATCATAGTTCCAGTACTCTAGCTCAACTGGGGTGTATTCGATCTCAACAAACCCCATTTCTTTCATGATGTCGCGTATGTATTCTATGAAGTCTACAAAAAAGTGTGTACGGCCTGGATAAAGCCTTGGCGGCTCTGCAGCTACATTGTACTCCCTCAATACGGCTCTACGCCATAGCCCAGATACTATATGGTCACGTGTAAGAGAGCCTATTTCGATGACAACATGTTCTACAATACTGCTGGGATCACTTCGGAATCGCACTAGTGTCCTTGTCTTAGTCATTATCTCGACAAGCCTTCTCCTACGCAGTAACCGCAAGTCTTCCTCACTAACAGGTTCACCACGTGTAAGCTTCTCGAGAGTAGTCCTTTCCTCTATAGTTTCAGGTTTTTTATTAAGCATGACGACACCTTTGTCAATCCTAATCCACCCCTTTCGTGTAGCGTGCGCTATAGCAATACTAAGCTCCTCGCCAAGATGCTTTGCCACTTCATTTATTTCTACTTTACCTCCCCTCTCAAGCAAAAAGCTTACGAGCTTTTCCTCTGGAAAGCCCTCGGCAAGATACCTCTTACCCACATCAGTTATCGAGACCTGCTTAGTCTCCTCCTCGCGTAGTTCCACAATACCTTTATCAGCTAGTAGACGAAGAAGTGCCTCGACACTACTACGATCAATGCCTGCTAAGTGTGCAATCTCATCAGAACTATACCATACACCGGCACGTATCTTTCCTTTAAGTGCCGAAAGTAGTCTATACTCTGACTCAGAGAGCCTATAGCCCAACATTAATCCCCGCAAGACCCTATTGCGGTACATGCGTGGCAAGTAATGGCTGAGATGCATGGAGATTCAATACTTAGTTGTTGCTCCTAGCCATGTGTGTGGCAAAAAGTGAAATAAGAAGATTAGGCTACTGGTCTTTGAAAGAAATCCTATGGCCAGCTAGGGCATTGTGGCTTTCCAGCTGTTTAAAACTCGTATTTTTCGCCAGGTTTGAGGATTACTACCTTGGTTGGTAGTCCTTTTTGCTCAACAAGTTTCCTGAATTCTTCTGGATCAGCCTGGATCACTGGGAAAGTGTTGTAATGCATGGGTATAGCTATCTTTGGTTTGATTAGCTCGACAGCTTTTGCCGCTTGAACAGCATCCATTGTAAAGTGACTGCCTATGGGTAACAATGCAATATCCGGGTGATAAAGTTCGCCTATGAAGGCCATTTCTGCTATAAGGCCTGTATCTCCAGCATGGTAAATTGTAGCCTCTTTTCCTACCAGTACAACGCCCGTGGGGGTTCCTCGTGTGGTGCTATGATGGGCTGGGACAAGTACGACTTTAAGATCCATGCCCGGTAGCCTCAGGGGACCACCCACGTTGCCACCAATGATTCTTTCTGTGTCTCCTCCAAGTTGTTGTGAGACTTGATTAGCAATTTCGTAGACCGAAGCGAATCTAGCGTTAGGGTTGAGTTGTAGTACTTGTACAGCATCTCCTAGATGATCACCATGGTCATGTGTAACTACTACTAGGTCTACCTTACCTTCATACTCCTTGACATCCTTTATAGGTGAACTAGGGTTAGTGAGCCAGGGGTCTATTAGTACTGTATACCCATCTATCTTTACTTCGAAGGTTGCATGTCCAAGCCATTTAACATAGCCCACTCGGTTTCACCTCGAGGGTCAAGCCATATTTTACTAGCATTGTGGGGGGTTAGGTTTATTTCTCTAGCATGGATTCATCCCCTCTTCCCAGGCCTTAACTGTACGGTAGCTTGGTTGAGATTGAGCATGCTTTACAATATAGAGACCCAAAGTCGGGCTTCGTATTTGCTAGCCTAGATACTGTCTGGGTGCGTGGGGTTGGGCTAGTATGGATGTAGAGGAGCGTGTTAGACTAGTTGCAAGAAACACTGCTGAAATTGTAACACTAGATGAGTTAAGGAAGTTACTTGAGGAGAAGAATAAGCCGAGAGCATATATTGGTTTTGAGCCTAGTGGTCTTTTCCATATCGGGTGGCTGATATGGGCTTACAAGGTACGTGATATGGTTGAAGCTAATGTTGAGTTTATTCTTTTGGCTGCCACCTGGCATGCGTGGATAAATGATAAGCTTGGCGGAAACCTTGACTTAATAAAACGCGCGGCTAGGCATGTCGTTGATGTTCTTGAGGCAATTGGTGTGCAAAGGTCTAGGATAAAAGTTGTTGATGCGGAAGAGCTTGCATCTGACAAAGACTATTGGGCTACCGTGATAAGGGTAGCTAAGAGTAATACATTAGCAAGGATAAAGCGGGCGTTAACAATAATGGGTAGACGTAGTGAGGAAGCCGAACTGGACTTTTCAAAACTCATATACCCTGCCATGCAGGTAGCTGACATCTATTATCTAGGCGTGGATATAGCCTTAGGTGGTACAGATCAAAGAAAAGCCCACATGCTTGCTCGTGACACAGCAGAAAAGCTAGGATACAAGAAGATTGTTGCTGTCCATACACCTCTCTTAACAGGTCTTCAGGGAGTGGGGAGAATGGCTCCTCAGGAACTTGACGAAGAAACTCATGCAGTAGAGTATAAGATGAGTAAGTCAAAGCCGGAAACAGCGTTATTTGTTTACGATGAACCTGAGGCTATAAGGGCCAAGATTAAGAGGGCTTATTGCCCGCCACGCGAGACAAGGTATAACCCAGTAATTGAAATAGCAAAATATATACTATTCGCGCAACCAGGCTTTAGACTTGTTGTGGAGAGGCCAGAGAAGTATGGCGGAACAATAGTCTTCGAATCTTACAGTGAATTAGAGCAGGTTTATCGTGAGGGAAAGCTTCATCCTCTTGACCTTAAGAACGCGGTGGCTGAAGCTCTTATAGAGCTATTGCAGCCCGTGCGTAACTATTTCGAGCAGAATAGTGAGGCTAAGCTGATACTAGAAGAGCTAAAAAGGGTTACAATCACGAGGTGAGACACGTGGCTAGGGTATAGGCTACGCTAAGAAGCCCCATAATACTCTATGAGGCTATGAGTTGGAAGAGCAAATGACAAGCAGGATCAGAGAAATGGTGGTTTAAGTTGAAGTATCTAATAAAGGCTAAGATAGAAGTCGATGGTTTAGTAGACAAGCACGATATTATAGGTGCAATATTTGGTCAAACGGAAAACCTTTTTGGGGAGGAATTTGATCTACGTGAATTGCAAGAGCGTGGAAGACTAGGCAGAATACAGGTTGAGGTAAGACACCACAACTCGAAAACCATTGGAGAAATAACAGTTCCGTCTAACCTTGACAGGATAGAAACAGCTTTACTCGCAGCTATGCTTGAATCAGTAGATCGTGTAGGACCCTACAAGGCTCGGATAGAGATAAGAGATATTATAGATGTTAGAGCTGAAAAGATAAAGAAAATAGTTGAACGTGCCAAGGAAATACTGAGGATATGGTCTCTAGAAAAGACTCCAGATCTTAAGGAAGTACTTAGGGAGATAAGCGAATCTGTAAGGAAAGGAGAAATCATCAGTTATGGTCCTGAGGGGCTACCTGCGGGTCCAGATGTTGACAAAAGCGACGAGATAATAATAGTTGAGGGTCGTGCAGACGTCATAAACTTGTTACGTTATGGCTATCGTAATGTAATTGCAATTGAGGGTGCACGAGGTAAAATACCTGAAACTATAGCAAAACTGTCTAGAGAGAAAAAGACCATAGCATTCGTGGACGGCGATCATGGGGGCGATCTTGTTCTACTTGAGTTACTTCGATCAGCAGACATTGATTTTGTAGCTAGAGCTCCTCCAGGTAAGGAAGTAGAGGAGCTAACTGGACGCGAGATAGCTCGTGCGCTCAAGAACTTAATACCAGCTAAACAGTATCGTGAAATGCTCGAGCGTAAACTTGGCATAAAAACTGTTGAGGAGAAACAACCAAAACCACAGCAGAAGCCAATGCAGCAAATAGAGGTTGCAAAGCTTGAGCTACCAGTCTCTATCATTGATGTGGTTAGAGACTTGCAAGGTACTTTGGAGGCTGTATTATTTAATGAGAAATGGGAGCAACTTGCTAGAGTTCAAGTTAAGGATCTATATAATGAGCTTCAGAAAAAAGAACCGGGAGAAGTCTATGCTATAGTTTATGACGGAATTATTACCCAAAGACTACTAAATCTTGCTGCTGAGAAGGGTGTTCAAATAATAATAGCTGCCAAGATAGGTAGTATCGAGAGAAGACCTCAAGGTGTAAAGATACTTACATTCAATGACATCGTTTTCTAACAAATTTTCTCCTTTAACCTATTAGCTCAAGATTAAGGTTGAGTAGAAGTAGAAGTAGTGTGGCTACCTGGATAATCATGCTAATCCATCTTCGTCTCGGCCCCGTAAGTGCATCAATAACCTTTGCTCCATCCGTAATTAGTATTGGTGCAGCATTTATCACGGCTAATGCCATGTTTATCTTCATAGCTAAATCTATTATATTGAATAGTCTATGAGCCATTATTGCATCGCCAGCCACTAAGGAGACTAGACTAAAAGGTACAATACCGATTATGATACCATACTTGTCATCAATGCCTTTAGTCATGTTTACTCTATAAGTTAAGCCCTTATGTTCAAGATCCACGATTACACTAGTGCTATTGGCAAGTAGTAATCTTAGGTCTAGGAAAGTTCTTGGTACTGTATTGTTGACAGAGAGTATGAGTGAACCGGGCTTAATGCCGGCTACGTCTGCAGGTGAGCCTTCAACAACTTCAAGAATATAGAAACCAATGCCTCCCTGCATTATTAGGGCTAATAGGCCCATTAATACTAGTGCAGTGGCTAAGTTAGCAGCAGTGCCTGCTGCATATACTCGTAGCCTTGAGACAAGATTTGCCCGCTGAAGCTCGTTTTCATCCAGTTCGACAAAGGCACCTGGTATGATACCGAGGAAAACAGCTATCCCGAATGATTTTATGCTGAGTCCTTCAGCACGTGCGGTGACCGCGTGGGCAAGTTCATGGACTATGATGGCTATAACTATTCCTGGAATTAGCAATAGGAATAGTTCAATGCTTATAGTAACACCCGGTAAGAGGGGAGTAAAGGGTGCAATGGCCTCTTCTCTACGTAGAAATCTCGTTATCAAGGAAGATAGGGCAACATCATAGAATTGTAGCATTGCAAAAGCGAATGCGATTATGCCGGCAGTAGACATAATCCTTGTGAAACCACCTTCTTTTATCTTGGCCAGGAATCCTGGTACGCGCTTAAACCTAACGAGGATGAACAAGGGCGTTACAGTGATATATTTGTTCTCTCTACAATAACGTACCATACAAGCCGTTGTTAAGATGAGCCATAAAGTAAGATATAACAGTATAATTGTAAGTGCATCCATCCAATCACCCACTTGCTCGGTGCGACCGAAAGCTCATCAACATCTTTTCAGCCAGGGATCCCATCCTCACTGTTCTAGCCACTCTTACTCTCCATAGTAGTACACGGTTTGAATAATCTTGTCCCAAATCTATCTCGTACGAGCCATTCCACTAATGGTATAATGAGATATCATGGTGGATAGGAGTAGTGATGGGAAATGGTGCGGGGGGTGGGATTTGAACCCACGCAGGCCTACGCCATCGGGTCCTAAGCCCGACCCCTTTGACCTGGCTCGGGCACCCCCGCAGCCATGCTTTGCTGTTGGCTTCCTGGGCCTCGTTTATAGGTTTTTCATCCATGAGCTCATTTGTACCATTTTTCTAACCTCTTATAGATCGTGTACAAGACTTATATTCGAAGCTTTAGGGAGTTGCTGTTATGTGTTGGGTGGCTGGAGGTGCTGTCAATGGCGGATCTGGGTGTTTTCGTCAATGCGCTCTTGTCCTTGGCAAAGCAGGGTGTTGCAGCTGCTATATATCGTAGTATATGGGGTGCAATTGTAGAACCTTCCCCAGAACGTGCTGGAACATGGAAGTTTGGATATGATAGTGCAAGGGTTGAGTTGACACGATTCGACTACCTCTATGGCTATCTAAGGCTTGCTATTGGTAATTGTAGGGCTGAAGGTGTTCTTGTTTATAGGCAGAAGTATGTTGAATTTCGTCCACAGCTTATTGAAGGATGTGATGAGATTAGTGGGGGGCAACTAATAGGTATTGAGCCGCTTGAAGAGGATTAGTTTTCATAGGCTCGAGTACTCTTCTATCATTTCTGCGATTTTATCGGCTAGTTCTTCAATAAGCTTATATGCTAGTTCTTTGTCTGTTTGCGCAAGCTCTTGCAGTAGTTTTATGGTTTGCTCGATAAGTGTATGAGCAATATACTCTACAATTTCCCTCACAGTAGCTTCATCAACATTATCTATAAGCCTACATAGCGAGACCATGCTTGGATAAAGCTTGTGGTGCAGGTAACGTGATACTGCGGCAGGGCTTACAGCCATTAAGGTAGCTAATTCACGGCCGCTATATCCTTTTGCAGCTACTAATTCTATAATGTGTACGCGATTTTCGGGGGTCATGTATGCGAGAGCTTTGCATGCCCATTTACTAAGGTTCAAGGCCTGCTATCACCACATTATGTACAGTCGATCATGGATGGTTCTCCGAGGTTATGAAGTATTTCCTCGAAGACTATTTGGTTAGGTGTTTGTTTGTATTGTCTGAGGAGCTGTCTGGTTCTGATTTCTATTATCCCTGGAAAAACCTTTTTAATCCAATCTAGTCTTGTTAGTCCTCCTATGAGTTGTGTTAGATTGTGTGGAATTTTCGATAATGTTGCTGACTCGTAGTCAATAATGTATGGTTCATTACGTTTTAGGAGTATTTGTTTCTCTGGCCTTGCAAGCTCATTATGCCTTATTCCTAGTATATCGAGTATTCTAGCTTTCAATAATAGTCTTCGAAGCATGTTCCAAGCTATCCAGCAATCCTTTGCGTTATATTCTCCTAGGTTAGGGCCTAGTATAGGTTCTTGGATTACAGCATAGCGTGAGTAGTAATGTACACGTGGAGCTACATCATGGCTTGCCGCTATTGATGCTAGAAGGCCTTCCCAAAGAAGACTCTTTCTGCGACTGTCAATTCTCAGTATTTTTACTGCTACGGGGGATCCTTTCCATAAAGCCATGACTACGATGCTGGCCCATCCTATACCTAGCACTTTATATTTGTTTAGCCGTCTCCTTCCATAGCTTAACACTGCTTCTATGCCAATATCTTCGAGGTGTTCTATTAAGGTGCTACAGCTAGGACTTTCTGGATAGGGATAGCAAATGATCTGTTTGGCATTACTTAGTGGTAGCTTTTCTACTTTGTGTTCCAAGGCTCTTTTTCATCCTCCATAGCCATTCAGGTGTTTTAACAAGAAGATCAACTATGTTTTCATTTATATGCGTCTCTACCATATGCACCTCTATCTTGTAGTCTCTTGCAGTTCCGGGAACCCACTGTATATTCCTTCTCAGTATATCAAGGGGGGTATGGTAACTACGCTGACGTAAAGCGTAGACTCTACCGTCATCTCCTATCCAGACTTCTGCATCTTCACTTAGATGTTTAGCGAGAAAACGCTCTACATGGTCTTTTAGCCAGAAAGGTGGACCTTTAACTATCTCGAGAGGGGGTAGTTCTTTTTCAAGAAGTTCTACGAGAATCCAGATAACGTTCTCTTTTTCATCTACTCGTACACTAGTATCTACTATAGTGTAGCCTTTTGTAGACAAGACTCTTTTGATGGTGAATGCCGTTCTTTGGCCAATTCCCCAAAGCTTATCGGTCACTTCTCTTTGTGGCGGTTTCATAGAGACTACTACAGCATTGCGTTGGTCTAGAAACAATGGTTTGTGGTAAGTGGTTGGTTCGAAGAACTCTATGCTTGGTTGTGCTAGATAGGCTCTAGCAGCAACGGAGAAGAGTGCCATACTTTTGAGCGATACTGCTGCTGCTGCATTCCTTTCCGGATCTACGGGGTCAACAACGATTAACGGTTGTTGGCTAAACTTAGCTAGCAACTGTTGCTCTCTCCCTTGCCAGTGGCCTTCAATATCGATTACGACGGGCGGTTTCCATCTTGCAGCTTCTGCAAGTACTTTTCTAAAACAGCCATAGTATGCCACTAGTAGCTCAGCAAGGTATCCAGAGAAGCCGCGAACAGCTATCTCTGCACCATAGACACCTATTCCTTTGAAGAACTTTTTTAATAAGCGTACTTCATCACGCTGATCTAACGAAAGTTTACTCGTAATATACTGTCTATGTAATGGTGTACGATCGACCGCTGTGAGAGGCTTTTCACCGGGCTTTATAAGGCAACCCGGTACTACATCAACCCATACATTTTCAATAAGTATCCTTAGGTAGGGGTGTTGCGCATACCTCTCCTCGGCCTGAAAGCCTTTAAGTGCCTCTCGTAGTCTAGTTAATGCCTCACCACTGTTGATTGCTTTAAGACACTTATTACGGGGATAGAGAACAAATATATCGATATCAAGGTCACCACGCAGCCATGTGTCTTTAGCATAACTGCCTTCAACAGTAATTACAACATTATTGTCCAAGGCTTCTTTCAACATGGTAGTTATAGTGTCAGCAATGTGTTTTGCTAATATGCGCTCCTTTGTATTAGGTCTTACCTTAGCGAGTATCTTTTCCTCTATCACTCCTCGTGGACACTGCATGGTATTCTCCCAAGAAAGTGTTAATATAACAAGCAGGTTATAGAGATGGTACTGTCTTAGGATAAGGGTTCTAAGCTACCTAAACCTCTTAGATACATCCTAGAGGGCTGTGAGGAAGGCTGGTATTGCTGAGGCAACGGCTTAGCTAGGTGATGTTAGACACCAGTACCGAGCCTATAATATGTTAGTCTTGGAGTACAATAATCAAGGAGGCTGTGAAGAAGCCGACATAAACCGAGCTGCAAACCAGGGTAATGAGGAGGGGTCGATGACCTGAGCCCTTTCATTTCTTTAATAGTCTAGTGCCTCAGTGCAGCCAGGGGACCAGTCATGGATTGTTCCTCATAGACGTCCGACGGCTCTTCATCGGCGTTATACAAGCTTGGTATGTTCCAAAGTTTACTAATAGAGATGTAGTGGAAAAGATTTTGTTGATATATACAATCCCAATGTAACGCTATGATACTATAGTTGCTCTGAACCTAGATATAGGCTACTGTTGTTTATATGGTTTAGACGAGTCCCGCTCTTAAAAGTGTGTTTGTGTTACTATAGTTGTTTTGGTACCGTAAAAGTTCGGAAAGTGAGGCGGCTAAAAGTGCTAGATAGGACAGAGTTTAAAAGGTGGATTGAGAGTGCTAGGAGAACGCTTGAGTCTGCAAAGCGGGACATGCAGCATAACGACCATAATTGGGCTTGTTTCAAAGCACACCAAGCAGCCGAAAAAGCACTCAAGGCGTTACTATGGGGTACTGGTAAACCCCGCATTGGCCACTCGTTAACTAAGCTCCTTGAGTACATTGAGGTAGAACTAGGCATAGAGGTTTCGGAGGAGGTACGGGAGGCATGTATTAGGCTTAACAAGTTTTATACACCTACAAGATATCCTGATGCTTGGAGTGAAGGTATACCAGAAGAATATTATAGTAGGAGTGAAGCTGAGGAAGCGATAAGCCAAGCACAGCAAGTAATAGAATGGGTGATGAAGACCTGGGAAAGGTTATTGAAGAGAGGAAAAGAAGATGGGAGAGAGCACTAGTAGAGGCAGAAAAGTTCGCGAATTGTGTTAGTGAAAAACTTGGTAGGATTACAGTAATTATCTATGGAAGTTATGCTCGTGGAGACTTCAATGAGTGGAGTGATGTTGACGTCTTAATCGTAGTCGGTAGGAAGTTGCCAGATAATCCTCTTCGCAGGCTAGACCTTGTCGAAGACTGTCTAAGGTTGACTCCAGGTATTGAGCCAGTGATAGTTACGGTAGAGGAGCTAAAGCGGCTTATAGAAAAAGGAAACCCAATAGTGGTGGAAGCATTAGGCAAAGGTATACTAATAGTAGATGAGTTAGAGCTGCTAGAGACTAAATAGACAAGATTACATACGTCACCTTAGTAAAGTAGAAACGTTGCATATTATAAATGGGTAAATGGGTGCTGTACTAGTGTACACTAATCACGGACATAGTTGAGTTGAATTTATACGTATTAACACGTATTATATAAAGCTCAACCGGCCTCATTGGATTGGAGTTTTGAGTTAAGGGGTTTTGTTTCAGAATTATGTCTCCTTCTCCAGAAGAGGTTGACTCTAAGGCTTTGAAAGAGGATAGGCGATAATAGGTTGGTGAAAGATTTAGTATGTGATCGCGTTGTGGTTTGAGTAGGTGAGGGTGGATGAGGATTGGCTTCTCGTCCTCTTAATTATGGCGCCGCGGCCGGGATTTGAACCCGGGTCACGGGCTTGACAGGCCCGCATACTGGTCCGGGCTATAC
>JALTZQ010000195.1 GCA_027046105.1 Pyrodictiaceae archaeon | reverse complement strand
GCAAAGTATGTTGCCACATTTGGTGCTCTCTTGTACCCAGAGCAGTGGAAGAACATTACATCGGGATACTTCTTAGCAAGCTCTATTGTCTTATCCATAAAGTCAAATGATGTAGTGAATATAACGTTATAACCCTGTGAGACAAGCCTATCAACAACTTCGCCAAGCCTTGCCTCGGGCACAGATTCAACGTAGGTTGTCTCAAGCCAGTCTTTAAATAGGTTAGCAACTACTCTTCTTCCTATGTCGTGCATATAGCTCCATCCCATATCGCCGACCGGGCCAACGTAGATCCATGCCGCCTTGACTTTCTTAGGCGGATGATAGGCTGCTATACCAGTAGTTTTTGTCGAGGCTGAAACTGGCTCTTTGAGTTCTGTTGGTGTTGTCGTAGGGGTTGTTGATGGGGGTATTGTGGTTCCTTGTTTGCCTCTGAGCACCAAGAATACTATACCAGCAAGAACGACAACTATAATAACCCCTACTAAGAGATAGGAGAGAGTTCGGCTAGCCACGCCCCCTACCCCCTTTCCGCATTTTTCCCGTATTCTTGGCGTAGGCTTTTAAAGACTTGTAATTGACTTGATAAACATGTTCTATTAACGACTATACTGATAAATACTATTTAATGTATTTCTAGGTGCAACACCTAAATGGATAATCAAGCTACTCTTCTACCTTTCCAGTAAACTCGCGATCTCAATGCATGTATCAATCCTATTAGTATAGATGATTGCGCGAGTAGAGCTGGGATGGCGTAGAGAGGGTTGTAGCCTTCGATAAAAGCACCATATCCATAAGTTGCCAATTGTGCTAGTATTGGAAGTACAAGTATGAGCTTAGGGAGAGGAGCCGTGTAAGTAGCTAGGAAAGCTAGTAGTATTGGTGAATAGATAACAATTGTAACAAGTAGTACGAATAACACTTTAGCTGCAGTACTTCGCTTTGCTAGAGGTTCTACGGAGAGCCTAGCAATTAAGCTTGAGTAGCCAGCTATATCTTCGTAGGCTTTGACATAGATGAAGTCTCTAGCATCAATAAACACTATGTCAATATTGTTCCTCTTTACATGACTTGCAAATGCACGGTCTTCAACAATACTATTTCGCACAGCACTGTGCCCTCCAAGTCTTTCATATAGGTTCTTGTGGATAGCCCAGCAACACCCATAAAGCCATGCTAGACGCTTCTTCTTGTCCATTACTTTGTGGAGACCATAAAAACCGTAAGCTAGTCCTGTCATTACGGCTTCAGAAGCCTTGCATATGGCGCCTTTGCAGTAAAAGCGGGGGACAAAAGCTAGTACCTTGTCTGGAGGAGTACTAGCAACGATGCTTAGTGCTTTGTCTAGATGGAGAATTCTCACATCAGCATCAATGAAGAATAATACATCTCCTTTCGCGTGTTTTGCCCCGGTATAGAGGGCATATGATTTAGGTGACCACCCTGGAGGCGTATTGTTCAGCCTAGTGTATGTAAGCTTATCTCCATACTTTATTGAGAGTTCTTTCGCCAGCTCGGGTGTATCATCTGTGCTGTTGTCATCAACTAAGACTACTTGAGCAACATGCTTCGAATCTAATAATATTGGTAGGAGAATCTTAAGGTTATGCGCTTCATTCCGTGCTGCAATTACTATGGAGACAGGACTACTCCTAATACTGGTAGTATCTTTAGGTGTATTTAGGCTTCTCATGGTCTGCACTATATTCGCAATAGCGTAAAGCCAAGCTAAAGAAGTGAGAAGACTAGCGATGGCAGCTAGGTAGGAGAGAACTGCTCCCACGATGGCTTGCAACAAATCACCTCTATGATCCAACACACATTTAGTAGCACAGGGGAGTATTGCCTGTAGTTTAGCCGAGATGCTTCTACGTTATTGTTGTCTAACGAGTAGGATAAGAATAGTGGTTATTGTGAATAGTGTAGTGCCTAGGAGTGCTCTTCGTCCAAGTCTCCTAATCTCATCATGGGCTACCTTGAATGGTCCCTTTAAGCTGTTATAGAAGAATCTTAGTGTTGGCTCAATTGTTGCAAGGAGTAGTAGCGGGTTGTAGCTGTATGCTATCAGTATTGCGGGCATCCATAAGACTGTGCTTATCCATGGGTTAAAGTTTCTGAAGGGTAAACGTGATTCTATATATGCTGCTTCAGCTATTATGTATACAGAATAGAATAGCCAAG
>JALTZQ010000194.1 GCA_027046105.1 Pyrodictiaceae archaeon | reverse complement strand
CCCTTGTGGATACAGCACGTAGCTATTATGGCTTCTTTGTCATCTAGAAGCTCGATAACCAAGTGATCCTTTTCCATACGGTGCCTTGTCTTTACTGGTCGTCGTGCGAGCTTTTGAAGCCTCACGTGGTATACCCTATCAGCATATTGTATCTCTAGGCTTGCTTGAAACCCGGTCTCGGGTGTACCCTCTGCACCTTCAAGCCTCACATTTACATGCTGCATATTCTTCACCTCGCAGTCCCGGAGGGGGAATGTGTTACCCGGGGCTTCTTATGTAACACTGGTCCTGCAACCACCATAATACCTATACCCTTTGTAGCTATTTGTCATACTAGCTACTAAGGCCCTAGAATGGAAGCAGTTTCCTGCCAGTGTATGTTCTTAGCAATATGTCTATGGCGAATAGTAGTAGGAGGGCAGCGAGTATGGCAAGAAAGATTCCATACCCCACTCTGCCCATTAACGTTGCAGCTCCCCCACCACCCGCTAATAGTATAAGCCAGGCATAGTCCATCCAGACGTGGCTAGCATACATTACGGCTAGGCCACGCCTCCCATAAGTTGCTGCGTCGCGTACTAGGGGGAACCCCACGGTTACCCACCAAAGGAGGAAATGCGGGTTAAACCCGGTTAAGGCTAAGCCAACAATGAATGCATCAAGAAGTGTTCCGCCAAAACCCGTTAGCCCCGTAGCCTCGTCTACACCCTCTAAACCCATTAGCAGTCTGTAGGAGTCCATGGCTAGGAGGTAGGCAAAGTATGCTATGAAGATCGTTATTGCCAGGACAAGGGGCTTTTCAATACTCCTTAATAGTTTTTCAAGTGATAATGTGCTCCTAGCTAGCAGGGCTACGAAGGGTAGCTCGAAAACAGTGTGGCCTAGAGCTACGAGGAGGCCACTTATCCAGCCCATGGTAGAGCCTAGAGCAATAGTCGCTAGGCTAAGCGGTCCAGGACTTAGAGCGCCACTGGGTGTTATGATTAGTGTTTTCACGATGAGGGCTTTATAGCCTATTTGTTGTGATTGCTCCAAGGCCTACTACGCCTATGAAGGCACTTGATGGTGTGTTCTCTAGATAAAAAGATTGTTGCTGGGAAGACGAGGGGTGGAAGAGGAGGTAAAAAATTGTGGTAGGGAGAATTTGTAGAACACTAGCAATAGCTTATCACAAACCTAGTGTACCCACTGAGCGAAAACGTGTCGAGAAACTAGCACAATTGGTCTCAGAAACTTTAGAGACACGTGTTGAAACCCTCTTGCTCGAAGAAGTGGGAAAAAAGCCTGATGCGATGATCGCCCTACTCTTATTCACTCGTGGTGGGCATTGGCATAGTGTAGTCACAAGGTCCTGTAAAGCAGAGATAATACCTCAAACTGTCACTGCTGCTGCAATAGCGAGAGAAGCACAGAGAAAAGGAGCAACAACAATAGTAGTTGTTATTCATCGTGCTCGTAGACTAGTAGAAGAACAATACAGTGATGCCAAGAAGATTGAATCCCTACTAGACAAAATCGGTTTTAAAACGCAGCTAGTGTTCCTGGAGTCACTAACCAGCCAAGCTAAATATCCTATCTCTGTAGAGAAACCCTGTATCGTTGCCCCACTGGCACTATTACGCGGAAAACTGGTTAGCAAAGCCTCCCATCTCGCCCTTGAAACCGGTTGTATCAACATAGGCTCCTTCATCGAATATGGTTTCTGGGATCTCTACACATGGCTAGTATCATTCTTCTCTTCGACTACTGTCACATAGACCAATAGGGGCTCCAGCGAACCCTACTTAATACATTGGGATCTATTAGCCCCTTTCCTGGAGGCTCTGAGGTGAAGGAGGGTTTGGCAGGGTTCGACTCTGTAGAGCAGTTTGAGCCTCGGTTTGAAAAGGTAAAGCCACCAGAAGAGGGTGAAAGAATAAAGGTAGTCAATGGTAGGCTTGTGGTACCCGACAAACCAATAATAGCCTATATCGAGGGTGATGGGATAGGCCCGGAGATAGTCACAGCGGCTAGGAAGGTAATAGATGCAGCAGTTGAAAAAGCATACGGCGGTAAAAGAAAAATTATCTGGTGGGAGCTTTACGCTGGACATAAGGCTATGAAGATCTATGGTGAGTTACTGCCAAAGGAGACACTTGATGGAATAAGATACACCCTCGTCGCCATGAAGGGCCCCCTAGAAACTCCCGTGGGGGGAGGCTATCGCAGCCTTAATGTTGCTATAAGACAAGCTCTAGACCTTTACGCCAATATAAGGCCAGTATACTATTTTGGCCAGCCAGCTCCACACTGCTATGCTGAGCACGATAACTTCATAATCTTCCGTGAAAACACAGAAGACCTCTATGCTGGTATAGAGTGGCCAGCTGATAGCCCCGAGGCAAAGAAGCTGAAGGAGTTCCTCAAGAAGGAGTTCGGTATAGTAATCCGTGAAGATGCTGGCATAGGTATAAAGCCGATATCGAGATTTGCCACGCAGCGTCTCATGAGAAAGGCTCTTCGCTGGGCTATAGATAACAAGAACAGAATAGTGACGATAATGCATAAGGGTAATATAATGAAGTATACTGAAGGAGCCTTCCGTGAATGGGCCTACGAGGTTGCATTGAGAGAATTCCGTGACTACGTGGTAACGGAGGACGAACTATACCAAAAATATGATGGTAAGCTGCCAGAGGGTAAGATTCTTGTTAATGACCGTATAGCTGATAACATGCTACAACAGATAATAACAAGGCCCTGGGACTATGAGATAATCGTTGCACCAAACGTTAACGGCGACTACATAAGTGATGAAGCTAACGCACTAGTAGGAGGCATAGGCATGGCCGCAGGCATGAATGCAGGTGACTTCATGGCAGTAGCTGAACCCGTCCACGGAACAGCACCTAAGTATGCAGGTAAAGACGTTGCAAACCCAACAGCGGAGATACTAAGTGGCACAATGATACTAGAGTACATCCTTGGCTGGAAGGAGGCAGCCAAACTAATCAAGGATGCCATAAAGAAAGCCATCCAGGAGAAAAAGGTAACACAAGATCTAGCACGCCACATGCCCGGAGTGAAACCATTGAAGACTAGCGAATATACTCAAGTACTAATCGAGTACATCCAAGAAGCCTAAACTCAGCCTTTTATACAGTTTCCACACAGCGGTCTTTTTGACCCTTCCAAATACTGGCTAATGAAAGGACGTCTCACGGTTCATGTTTCTTGCCGTAGCGCTTTATTTATTTATGCAGTGGGCGGAGGGCATAGCATTTAGTATCCCCTCCTTAACCGCTAGACTCCAAGACGGCCCTAGAGCCAAAAAGAGGGCCATAAACCACAATCTTAAGGTGATGTAGTGGTTTGGCATGGAGGAATCTACTGGAATCGATAGTACAGTCAAGTCTCAACAATATTAAGAAATGTGTTGAGGAAGCTAATGCAGATCAATGTGCTGATGTACTAGTAGCCGTAGCTGATGCTGTGTACTCGCCACTAAAACCAGTCGATGCCGGTCTTGGTGAGGCACGGAGACTGGCATCACAGATATCAAGTCTACTAGCCAATGCATTCATACAGCTCTCCTCAGCATCGGGTAACGAGGCATTAGTTGAAGAAACTTATCGTAGAGTAGTAGAGCTTGTTAAGACACAAGAGCCCCATACCATGACTAGCAAGATCTTATTGGAGGCAGGTGTTGGGTTGGAACCTGCTTGGGCTCCAGAGCCCCGTGAAGCAGTAGCAAAAACGCTCAAAGACTATGTTGAGCCAGAGGAAGAACTGGTTTTACGTCGCCGTAGAAGAGAGCCGCGTAAACCTAATCCTGTAAGGGATATACGTAAGACCCTTCGTGATCTAGGTCGCCGTGACCCTATACTAGCTAGGAGCATACATGACATGTTAGCTGCTATTGGTGTCCCCCTCTAAATCACTTGCAAGGCTATCGTGTAAAATACTGGCTATGGCAATAAGTGCAGCAGCTGCAGCGTACTCTGTGGATAGCGTTATCCCCGGTGCTATGTCAACGACAAGGTCGGCGAACCTGTAGATGCCCTGGGGTATTCCCTCCCTTGAACCAAATAATAGGTTAATTCTCCTCTTCTTCCTTAGTAGTTCAAGGATCTCATCAGAGACCCGTGATATATACTCACCTTCAGGCTCAAAGACTATTATGGGTTCCCTTGCTCTATCACGTACGAGCTGGTAAAGATCTTGTACATATACTGGTACGCGCCATACGTCCCTACCATAACTCTTCTTCTGAACCTCAAACCTTGACTCTATACCCTCAAAAACCCCTGCAAGAAAACTGTGAAGCTGAGTAGCATCAATAAGCCCTATTGGTGCTACAACTAGTTCGCCGACCTCGAAATTCTGGACTTCACGCCCTATACGAACACCCATAGTTTTGCAAGCATCGAGTGGACCTAGATACGGCATCTGTACCACTGCGAACCGACGGAACAGTTTGTACAAAGGATACTTGCCGGGCTTCATTTTACGCCACACGGTACTACCGGGATAGAATGCTATGAAAGCCTTGTCTTGGATAATCTCGACCGCAACAACCTTGTCAGGAGAACGGAGGTTAACGGATGCACCAGTTGCTTTACGGACAGCATCACCAACAACGACATTAACATCAATACTTGTAAATCCATGATGTCCTCTCCTCACAGTGCGAACAGCAAATGTCTCAGTGGAGTCGATGAATCGTGGTGCAAGCTTTGCAGCAGCCTCTGCTATCTTCTCTGGAACAGCATCTGTACAAGCCTCTGCGACGACCACTTTCTCGACTTCGGGAATTTGTTGCTCGACTTGGTGTGCAAACTCGTATTTATCGATAGACGGTTCCACTATAATAAGACCTTTAAATCCACGAGGAGCTATCTCGATACGTGCGTTAGGGTCTATCTCAGACACATAACTCGCGGCGACACGTTCCATTCCAAGGACGGTCTTAAGTAGAACAAAATTACACTCCATGCGCAAGACCGGTGCTCCTCAAACTAGAAATTAAAGGCGTGAAATATTATGCCTTGTCTATCGGTAGAATAGGTATACTCCTCAGCTAATCTTGTACATTAATGGTGAGACTACAACGGCTGGTTGCGGTTTCCCGTCTGGCCCAGGCACCGTCAACAACTTTGACTTGTATATCTCAACCTTACGTAACGGATAAATCTTCTTGGCTGCCTCGAAGATCTCATTAGCGAGTTTACCGAATAACATTGCTTGTATGAGCTCATCGAGCGTCATTTCACCAGCACGTTTGACTATTATATCACCCATAATCTTCCTTATAGCTCTTTTCTGGCTAGTCTTACAGCGATACGTTGTAAGCACTACGCCAGTTATACGTAACCCGTACCCATCCTTTGTAGTCACATTGAATATTCCTTGTACTTTACTACTCTTCCTCCTTATCAAGCTCTTCATATAGTCGCGTGCTAGTTCGTGGCCTTTGAACCTCGTATAGGCTTTTAGGTTCTCTTCATCAACCTCGATTATCTGGAAGAACAGATGTACGTGTACTAGCGAGAAATCACCAGTAATATCATAGAGCGTGGTCTCCATTACACGACCTATAAGCTTCTGTGGATCATCAGCAGGCGTCGTACCTAGTACCACGCTACCGAAAACAGCTGGTGCTATAACCTCGTACCATTTCTTTAGCCTCCACTTGTCCCTAGGACCCCTCCTACTCAAGCCAGCCTCTTCCCTCCAAGCATGCTATACGCCACGTTAAGGGGCGGCCCATAAACCTTTATCTCTTAGCGCCGCTACTCACACGGCTGGCAGCCCCTAAATATAGGATTTGTATACTATCATACGTGGTGTGTGAGGATTCAGGGCCTTCAAGTAGTAAGTGTTCCGTGATAGTATCAGTATGTGTGTATTGTGCATTGTTGCTCTACCCGTTTCTTAGTGTATCGCAGGGTTTTTATGACACCTTTAACCCCTGTTAAAGTTGGGTGGAGGCTTGGCTCTAGAAGCTAGAGACTTAACAGTATCTGTTGAGGACCGCCGTGTTCTACATGGGGTTACGGTAAGGATAGAGCATGGCGAGATAGTCGCCTTAATGGGTCCGAACGGTAGTGGCAAAACAAGTCTTGCCTATACACTCATGGGTCATCCGCGCTATGTTGTGGAGAAAGGTAGTATAAGCCTTGATGGGGAGGACATAACTAAGCTTCCCCCGCACGAGAGGGCACGTAAGGGCCTACTACTAGTTTTCCAGAATCCTATCGAAATACCTGGTGTTCGTCTCCTAACGCTACTCGCCGCTGCCTACAATCGTAGGTTTGGTGTAGAGGAGCGTCTTATAGGTATGCCGTCACCACAGCTTATACCAAAAGTTAAGCAACTAGCCAGTATGCTTGGCCTTAGCGAACAGCTATTGCAACGAGAGGTTAACGTGGGTTTTAGTGGTGGTGAAAGGAAGAGAAGTGAAATTCTCCAATTACTACTCCTTGAGCCACGCTACGCAGTCCTCGATGAACCGGATAGTGGGCTTGATGTGGATGGTATACGTGTTGTTGCTGATGCTGTTCGAAAGCTACGTGATAGAGAGACGGGAGTTCTACTTATAACGCATTACGCTAGGATACTTGAGTTCCTAGAGCCAGATCATGTGCTTGTCTTAGCTAATGGTAGGATTGTTGCTGAGGGTGGTCCAGAACTTGCCCGCAGAATAGAGCGGGAAGGCTATGCATCCATACTTAGGAGTGTGAAAGGAGAGGTGTGATGGGTTGTCTGGTGGAGTGCGTGTCTCATCTATTGAGGAGCTGGTACGGAGTGGTAGTGTAGACGAGCTATTGGGCTTTACAAGGCCTTACCCTAAGGAGATAGAGATCCGTGGCCGTCTGGAGAGGAGTCTTATTGAGGAAATATCGCGTGTTAAGAAGGAGCCTGAGTGGATGAGAAAACTACGGCTACGCGCACTAGAGCTCTTCCATAAACTACCAACACCAAGGTGGATACAAGGGATTGAAGAGATAGACCTAGACGAGATAGCTGCCTATGTCAAGCCTCAGACGGAACGGGTTGAAAGCTGGGATGAGCTACCGTTATGGATGAGAATGTATTATTCAAAGCTTGGCTTACCAGAAGCTGAAGCAAAATTCCTATCTGGCCTAACAGCAGTCTTTGACAGCGAGGTAGTACTCAACAAGGTGAAGGAGGAGCTTCAACAGAAAGGTGTAATCCTACTACCAATGGAGGAGGCCGTACGCCGCTATCCCGACCTAGTAAAGGAGTATTTTGGGAGAGTATTTCCGGTTGCTGACCACAAATTTGCAGCACTACATTTCGCTCTCTGGAGTGGTGGTGCTTTCCTCTACGTGCCTAAGGGCGTTAAGGTCTCACAGCCAATAGAGGCCTTCTTCTTTATAGGTAGTGAGCTTGAGGGTCAGTTTGAGCACACGTTAATAGTGGCTGACGAGAATAGCTATGTGGAGTTCATTGAAGGTTGTGCAGCACCTATGATGAAAACATTTAGTTTTCATGATGGAATGGTGGAGATATATGCTAAGCGTGGTGCACACGTGCACTTTACGACAATACAGAACTGGAGTAGAAACATAATAAACTTTAACAACAAGAGGGCTATAGCAGAGGAAAACGCTTATGTTGAATGGATAGAAGGAAGTATAGGTAGTAGGATAACATACACATATCCCTCAACAGTACTACGGGGCCGTGGTGCTAGGACAAGAAATGTTTCAGTAGCACTAGTTAATGGCCCATACCTTAAGGATATAGGTGCGAAAGCAATACATGCAGCACCTGATACGAGAAGTACGATTATATCTAAGAGTATAAGTGCTGGAGGAGGCGTTGCAGTCTACCGTGGCCTTGTCAAAATAGTACGTGGTGCACATCGAAGCATATCGCATGTAGAATGTGATAGCCTTATACTAGATGATAAGAGTAGAGCCTATACTTATCCAAGAAACGAGGTCGATGAGCCAACGGCGCAATTAACCCATGAGGCTACTGTTGGCAGGCTGGGTGAAAACCAGCTCTTCTACCTACAGAGTCGTGGACTAAGTGAGGGTGAAGCAAAATCAATAGTAGTACTTGGATTCATACAAGAAGTGCTTAAGAGTCTACCACCAGAGATGCTGGGTGTACTTTCAAAGGTCATAGAACTGGAATTTAGTGAGATAGGAGGATTGGGCTAATCATGAACCTTATAGAGGCGAAGAATAAGGCACGCAAAGCCTACGAGGAACTAGAGTGGCAGCCCATAAGTGATTCGCCAACAACAAAATACTACACTAATTGGCGCTTATATGAGCAAGCATACGAGAGCGGACCAGCAACAATGTTTCATGAGCCCAAGGGTAAAGGTATCCCAATAGGGCCGTGTGGTAATGGTGATCAAAGAGGTGAAGGCTACGAGATATCTGAACTACGAGATGGAGAATCTTTAGGGCGATTGGTAAACCCATTAGAATCCAAGATAATTGCCGCGCATTACTCGATGCTGGACAAGGCGTATTTACTTCGAGTATGGGGTAATACAAGGCTAAACCTTGAACTATGTAGAGCGAGGGATGGCTGGTTTAGTCTCCACCTAATAATAGTGGTTGAGCCTAAGTCACAAGTTGACCTAGTTGTAAACGAGGAAAGGACGTCACCTGGTACAACAGTTTTCGAGCTACATGTTGGTGAAGCAGCAAGACTTAACACATATGTGGTTCTAGAGCCTTCCCGAGGCATTGCAGCTTACCAGTTATGGCGTCGCCGCGTATCCGCTAACGCTGAGCTAAGGACGGGACTAGTAGGGTTCTCAACTACAATGTATCGTGTTGAGGAGTCAACACTTCTAGCAGACATGAGGGCGCGGTATACTCATAGGGCAGTATTCATAGGGATGGAAGGTGATCAAGTGGACTACATAGTTGATACGATACATGTTGGGCAAAAAACAAAGAGTAATTCATCCATCTATGGCTATGCACTTGAGAAATCCATGGTCGTGGTAAGAGGGCTTGTAGATGTACGTGACACAGCGGAGTATGCAGACACGGAATTTAGTGCTGAAGTCACTATGCTAGGTAATGAGGCACGTGGCTATGCAAACCCTATGATGGAGATTAAGCTTGGCCGCGTAGAGAAGGCTACACATAGAGCAGCCCAATACCGTATAATGGAGGATCAATTATTTTATCTACAGAGTAGGGGGCTTGACGAGAGAGCTGCGATCACACTAATGCTTCTTGAGAGAAGCCTTCAGACAGTGAGAGATCTCGGAATGAACTGGCTTGAAGAGGCAATCGCGGGCCTTATAGAGAATCGTGTCAGGCCACGACTATAGCCCTATACTCCTTACTACCAACTAGAACTAAATACGGGTATACGCTACCTAAACCACGGTCACTAGTCATGGGTAGGTATGTGTTCATACTAGCTGTAGCCCTAGTAGCTCTAACTCCAGTTATACATGCAGTTGCACAAATGATGCCATCGATGCAACAGATCATGATAAATGTTGAAGAGGCCGAGCTAAAACTAATAGTTCATGAGGACGGCGCTGTAGAGCCAAAGTACAATCTACGTGCAATAGTACAGCTACCCCAAAACACTCGTGTAGACGGCATCTTTGAAGCCTACTACACATCTACGGTCGAGAGTAAAGAAGCAGTATATGAGCTTGTAGCAACGGGGGAGCTAGTCTTCAAGCAGTTACGGCAAAGAGAAATGCCGATGCATACACAGATGACACCTAGCACAACAAGTGTAAACCTCGTCTTTAAACTAAGTGCTGAAGCAACAGTAGATCAAGGTAATATATTGTTTAACGTAAATGGGCGTATAGACTATGAGACCCCTAATAAGACTGGCTGGGTGAAGATAGAGAAGTTCATGGTTAACGTGGTTGATGGTAGTAAGGGAGTGCTTGAAGCAAAGATAGCATTGTATCCACCAGAGGAACAACAAGAGCAACCACAACTGAATATAACAGAGATAATGAAGTCTCTCGAAGAAGCAGGTATAACGTTTATCCGTATAGAAGAGGTTGGTGGTGGTGTTAGAGCATCTGGTGAAGCCTATGCATTCGTGAAAACAATCATAGATATCAATGACATGATTGAATACGCGCTTGCCAAAGGACTTTCACCATCTGATGCAGATAACGTACGTAAACTATTAAATGCAGACGTGAAGGTAGAGTCGAAGACAAATCTAGACGGTAAACTGAAAATCGATGGCACAGAGGATGAGGGTAGTTTATCTGTCGACGTAAAGCTTTATAGCCAAGTCACTGGCGATATAAATGAGCTCGACAAGCTACTCTCAATGTATGGTGACTCTATCTCAAAGCTTATAATGGTAGTAGTCATGGGCCTTATGATGGATCTTGGCCCTGAAGCAGGTCAACCAGCACCATTAATGCCTATGATGGGG
>JALTZQ010000193.1 GCA_027046105.1 Pyrodictiaceae archaeon | reverse complement strand
ACTGGGCACAACTTTGTCGCGAATACTACTTGGAACCACATTTATACTCTTACTGGACAAGATTCTTTCAAAGATTTCGAGGGCTGCACCAGCAACAATATCAGCATGTATAGGGCCATGATCATTATACCGCAGTCTATGGACCGCCATAACATTGCTCATACGTAGTAGTACCTTAACTTCTGGATCATTCATCAATACGCTGTAAGCCTTTTGCAATATACTAGACCTAGATAGATGCTTTCTTAGCAAGTCTCGGTTAACCGTGACCATCTCCAACACACTCTCAAGGAACCATTCATTCCTTGCTTGTTTAGTGCCCAAGAAGGACATCAGTATATGGAAATCAGATAACATATCTCTTATCTATTTTGCACAATACTCCACTCGCTATACCATCTGACTCTATAAGTAGAAGAAAAGAAACTAACAATTCCATGCCATATCTTCCTACATAGCTAGCGTCAGGTCTAGAAAGTCCATTGGTAAGGGTCTCCCTTTCGACTTCAGCTCATCATACTTTTGGCCGAGCCACTCAATAAAGACAGGGCATCCGTCGAACTTGCCATCACGTTCACACTTTTCTCCTAGCTTAAGGAAACACTTCCCTGTACGTTTATCATAGTAGGGACACATTTTGTGATATTGCTTCGCACTTCGCATCATCCTGATTATCCATCGTTTTTTGGGGTCTCTTCTGTCCTTCTCCTCCACTTGATTTAATGCTTTACGTAGCTCTTCCTCGGGGACTCTTATCGTCATACACGTTCACCTCCGAAACTATGGTGTTAATCTGGCTTTGGTAAGAGAAGCATAGCTTCATCAAAGACAATGCGCTCTTAAACCTGCCAATGGCGTATATGTTTTCCACTAGAACTTAATATCTCTTATCCTATATACTGCTTAGACAAGTATAAGACCACAAAGCCAGGAAGAAGGCACATATAAGGGACACCACTAGCCGGTGGATATTAGCTTGTTCTTCAAGTACTATATTCGCCATACCTATTAAGATGATTGCTTTAAGTACTTTTGACATAACATCATTTAAGAAATTAGAGAGAAAGAATATGATAGGCGACATTACGTAAGGCGAGTAGAGTATAATAATCCTGTCTATCCTATTTTTCACTTCGGGTCTGATCTCTATTGCAAGTGAAGGCAGTACCCCATCACTTCTAATACCGAGTTTGATCTTATAGCCAAAAATCAAAGCCCAAACTATATGCATTGACTCATGAAAGACCACATAGACTAGTATTGAGGCTAAGGTGTATAGGAGTATTATATAGAGGGAGAGAGAGTTCTCCAATACTATTCTCCACCAAGAAAAACACCAATATCCATGGGTAACACTTCTTATACACTAAACTGAAAGTTACGCTAGACTAAGAACCTCAGTAATAATGTCTCGTTTCATGTAATTGTATCTCAATAAATCCTAGTAATGTTTCAGTACCCTACCTTAACCCCAAACATAGTCATGATCGACGTGAAAGTATTGGTTAACTTAGCTTCTTCAAGGAATAGCCACAGACAATTACAGTTGGGAGTATCCAATTTTAGAAAACCATTATGGGAACCTAGCGTTCAAAGAAAGAAGAGAGGTAGGCGTATTTAAAGACACAATTATGCGGTAAAGTATCTTCCTTCTTCATCACTATAGACTATGCCTTGTTCCATTAATTCGTTAAGAGCATAGCGTATCTTATCCTCACTAGCAAGGCCTGAAAGCAGCTCGTGAAGTTCTTTTACAGTCATTGGTCTTTCTCTTAGTAGGTTTAATATGATCCCTCTTAACTGGTCTTCATTAGGGGCAACAACTACTACAAGCTCGTCATCCTCGTATAATTTTTGCAGGACAATATATTTGTTGTAGACGTATGTGTCCTCTTGCACTGCACGGGATCCTCGCTCGCCCATGGAGGACAAGAGGATTCACCAGGTAGCCTGCTATAAGCCTGCAGGTTTTTAAATGTCCAACATTACTGCTGTGGTGCAGTACTATTGACCCGACTGCTTAAACACGCCAAGCCAACACAGTTTGAGGCTAGGAGTACCGCTATGACGCTTACAGGCGATGAAACTTCACGGATTTCACTAGCACTTTACACTATATGTATAAAATCCGAGGTAGTATTGGAATTCATGTCTTCTATCTATTCTGCGTATAGGCGTAAACTAGAAGCT
>JALTZQ010000192.1 GCA_027046105.1 Pyrodictiaceae archaeon | reverse complement strand
TATCCAGGCCGCTAAGGCGTTATCGGGGCTTCGTGGTTCTAGGCTTGGTGCTGTAGGTAAGCCAGAGCCTTGGCTACTTACTGTGAAAGATCATGGTTTATTCCGTGAAAGGTTTGGTGTAGAAGTGGTATCTATTGACTGGGATGAAATGCTTGAGGAAGCTAAGAGAGCTCCAGCTGAGGAAGTGAAGCGTATTGTAAGTGGGCTTCGTGAGAGGTTTGGTAAAGTGGTTGTAGGGGACGAGGATCTCGATAGGGCTGTTCGTGTGTATCTTGGGCTTAAGAGGGTTGTGGAGAAGTATCGTGTTTCAGCTGTGGCTGTCGAGGCTCGTGACATGCTTGTTGAGGAGTTACGTGACTGGGGCCCCTATCTCGCTGTGAGCCTACTTAGCGATGAAGGTATTCCAGCTGACTACGAAGTGGATCTGGAGGCCGTGTTTACCAAGTACATTGTATACTTGCTCACAGGGCAACCCTCGTTCATGGCTAATATAACGATTGTTGAACCAGAGAAGCGCACGGTTGTATTCTCACACTGTACGGTACCGACTAGCATGATAGATACGTCGAGATCTACTCTACTAACCTACTTCGAAACTGACCGTAGCGTAGCTATACGCGGTGTACTACGTGAAGGTGAAGAGGTCACCTTTGCCAGAATAGGTGGGCCTAGGCTTGATAAAATGCTAGTGGGTCATGGAAGAATAGTGAATGGTGATCTGGGCCGTAGTGATCTCTGTAGAACCCAGATACTCGTGGAGATAGACGGTGACCCTATGAATCTTGTACGTTACCCCCTAGGCAATCACACTATAGTGTCCTATGGCGATCACAGAGAGTCTCTTCGAGCATTCTGCAAGCTAGCAGGAATTGAAGTGCTCGAGCCTTAAGCTTACTTAAAGCTTTTTCATCACCAAGACTACCCCTCCTCGTAATTGGTTTTCCGCGTGGCTCCGTTTGAGAGGTGTGATGGATCCTGGAGATAATTGACCGTTTATCCATTAAGCCCTTCGCTATAGTGGGGCACCGTGGTGCAGCTGGCCTTGCGGCAGAGAATACTCTTAGGGCTCTAGAGGAGGCTATCCGTGTAGGTGCAGATGCGGCAGAATTCGATGTACAATCTACGCGGGATGGCGTTCTCGTGGCTAGCCACGACCCTGTAATAGTCACTGATAGTGGCGAGAGAGTCAACATCCGCGAAGCCACCTATAGCGAGCTGAAAGTAGTAAGGGTTAGTGGCGAACCAGTACCAAGGATAGAGGAGCTTCTAGACGCGGCTAGGAATCGAATAGGCCTCCTACTAGAAGTCAAGGAACCACGCGATACACATAGGCTTGTAAAATTACTCGTTAAGTGTGAGGCACTAGGCTATGCGGCTTTGATAAGTTTCTATGACGAAGTAATCACGGCTGCAAGGAGAGTTGAGCCACGTATAGTTACTGGCCTCCTCTACTATACACCACCAGGCAGGATAGGCGATGCCAAACGGCTGGGCTGCCAACTAGTGCTTCCACGATACCAACTAGCAACACCTAAGGCCATAGCCTTTGCCCACAAACTAGGTCTCAAAGTAGTAGCCTGGACAATCAATGACAAGGCATGGATGAAACGTCTCGTAGAGAGAGGAATAGATGCAATAGCAACAGACTATCCCGATCAAGCAGCGAATCTAAGGAAAGAACTAGTACAGAGGAGTCAATAACCCGTCTCCCCCTTTAACCCTCGCCCTGTCAGGAGAAGGACTCCAATAGGAGACCCCTATTTTCCTAGGAGTCCCTCTTGGCATGTAAATGGTTGAGGTGATGGTGGGCATTGAGGCTTAAGCCTAGGCACAACATGGGCTTAGATAATGGTCTTCAAGGTCTTCGCGCCTTCGATCACCCCTCGGTGAAGAATTGGTGGCATTGGCTGCTTGAGGAGTATAGGCCTCGCTACCCTGTTGCACTCGTCACGCCGTGTAGTAATGTAAAGCCGTATACGAGATCACCTACGTCTAGGAAGATACGGGGCATACTACGCAGGCTAGGACTATGGAGTGACGAGAGTGACGAGCCGCGGGGGCTAGAATGGCTATACTTTAGCGACCTCTTGGTTCTAGTTCCCTACCAGCGTGTCGAGGAGTACCCTGCGTGCTGTTATGAGGTTCCACCAGATCTTGTCCTCTCAACACCGTGGGCTAGGCAGCTAGTAGTGGATCTTCTAAGGAGGT
>JALTZQ010000191.1 GCA_027046105.1 Pyrodictiaceae archaeon | reverse complement strand
GAAAACAACTGTGCCACCAGCCGTAATAGGAGGACCAGGATCCGGGCACTGAGCATACCCCTCATCATCTCTATCCCCAATACCTAACGCTTTAGCAGAGAAGCCTCTCGCAAGCGCCTGCACAAAGGTCTGAATAGCCATTAAAGCATGAATGCAGACCTTACTAGTTTCACCTAAAACTAGTTCAGGCATTTCTATAACCATTTTATCTCCAAGCCTATAAACTGGACAGTTCCCTCGAATCTCAACAACCTCGACAACAACCCTATACGATGAGCCACTACCACCTTTGCTATCCCTGTCACTCATTCCACTCCCTCAACGAACTCCTTTACAGCCCTCAATATTCTCTCTGCCGCCCTCCCATCACCTAGCAAACCCTGCCTATAGGAGCGCCTCTCCCCCATTACAGCCTCATATTCCCTCATAAGTATGACTGGATCAGGTACTAAACGAGCCCAGCCACTCTCAACTATTTCAACCCACTCAGTTCTATCCCTAAGAATTAATACCGGTTTCCTGAGAAGATAAGCCTCCCTCTGAACACCACCCGAATCAGTAATGACGAGCTTTGACTCCATAACCAACTTTAGGAAATCAATATATCCTAATGGCTCTACAACCATCACCCCCTTGGAGGACAATAACTTCTGCCAAAGCCCCTGCTCAATTAACCTCCTTCTGGTGCGGGGATGAATAGGAAAAACAATTGTAACTATCCTAGATAACTCTAGTAACGCATTAACTATGCTCTTCAACCTAGAAGGATCATCCACGTTCTCAGCACGATGAATAGTCACTACAACATATCCCTCAGCTGTAAGCCTCAGCCTTGACAACACATTTGAAGAACTTATCCTCGGCAACCACCTATACAATACATCAACATGGACATCACCAGTTAAGTAAATTTTCCCCAAAACACCCTCCCTAACCAGATTTGAAACCGCTGTCTTCGTGGGCGCAAACAATAACGATGATACATGATCTGTCACACGACGATTAATCTCCTCCTGCATACCCAGACTATGTATCCTCAACCCAGCCTCAACATGTGCAACAGGAAAACCAGCCTTAACAGCAGCTAGAGCACCAGCAAGCGTAGAATTAGTATCACCATAAACTATTACAAGACGGGGCCTCGCATCATAAAGCACCTTCTCTGTCCTCCTAATTATCTCACCAATCTGATACCCGTGAGAACCAGAGCCAACACCAAGATATACATCGGGCTCTCTAAGATCAAGTTGCTCAAAGAAAACCCTAGACATCTCATAATCATAATGCTGGCCAGTATGAACAACCACATGATCAAACATCTTATCCAAGTACACCGTCATTGCCGCCAACTTAACAAAATTAGGCCGTGCACCTACTATGGAAACCACTGTAGCAGCCACTACCTTAACACCACTCTACGAAATACTATTATGAAGCACTATAAGGACACAATGACATCGCCAAAGTTGTAGAAAATAGGCAGTGTCTTAAAGTGTATAGAATAATTAGCTTTTCCTAAAATCTTGATTTTGTAAGACGAATAAGAAGCTGCCATTTTGTAGTATAGTTCCTACGCTCATTGCTACATTGATTTCTTAGGTAACTAGGCACACTTACCTCGTAAGGTAAAGGAATGCCTAAAGCACATAGAGCTATAATTCCAGCCTCGTAATTTTTGACGATCTCCACACCATCTACATGAATGCCAGAAAGCCTTGCAATGAAAACACCCCAATAATCATGCCCATAGATATTGCTTTTATCAAGAAGCTCTACGGGAAGAATACGCTCAGTTATCCATACCCCCCTCTCCGTTTTAGGCATAATTGCTATATCTGGTCCAAGACTCACATAAGGCCCAGGGTACAATTCATTGTACGGCATGGCCACAATGTAATCTTTGTACTTACTTAATATGCTTAGAACCGCTTTCTTTATGGTATCCTTAGCTTCACCGCTATTTATATAAATGCCGAAATCAGCATAAGTGGGCATAAATGCTTTTGATAATATGGGATGAACATATTCCCCTGGTTCAACTAGTATATGACGCTTAGTTAACTTAGTGTAAATATTTAACATGCGCCTTGCAAGCCAACCCAGATGAAGCTTTTTACAGTTATGTAAAGTTTTCCTGGTACCTTAAGTCTTAGTAGTGATTTGTCATCCGGCACCATAAATTTTCTCTTAAACATATTAGTCGATGTTTTCTCTGCTAAACCATGCT
>JALTZQ010000190.1 GCA_027046105.1 Pyrodictiaceae archaeon | reverse complement strand
CCCTGCAAGCCCAGTTAATATGCTAATCAGCAGCCTAAAGGGAGACATGAACCGTACTGCAGCAGAAGAGGCGAGTTTAGCCCCAGCGCTAGTAGTGGTCAGGGCATCTTACCTATTCCGTGCCTACTCCTCTAATCTAGGTTATAGTGCTCCTTATTCTTGAGAGTATCCCAGCTAATGCAGCAGCTGCTAGCATTATCACGGCTGCTGCAAGCATGGGGAGTTCGGGGGATACACCACTACCGTAGCCAAAGCAGATTGGTATAAAGACTACTAGTATGCAGCCTCCTACACCTATACTTGCATCGCTACTCGCATGCCATATGCCCAGTAAAAGTAGTGGTGACAGGGCTATGAGGATGAAGCCTCCGAAGACAAGGGCTAGGCCAAGGCCTATTAGCCGCTGCGGCCCAGCCAAACCAACCACCACGCAAGGTAAGCGAAGACCACCAGCGCAATAGCAACCCACAAAGCTTTCTCTGCTAGCCTCCTAGACCCAAAGAGTATGGGGAAAGGCCCTATTATCACTACTCCTCCAGCTTCAACACGGCTACTCCGAGAACCACCAATAACACCAAGAACTATGAGCAAAAGACCGAGAAGCGCTAATAGCATACCAACAGTAACCAGGATCATGAATAGACCTATACCTGGCTCCTCCAAGGCCCCACCACTAGGATAGGATAAACATGACAGTCAACAATTATACGTTCATACACTCACTACATACTACCAGGGAGCGTGGGGAGGCCTAGGCTTCGCCGAACCCCCATGGGGGTGAGGAGGGGGACGAAGACCGACAAGAGTGTTACTACTCATGGCTATTCTTCAAGATCGCATGGAGGGGTTTTAGAGTAGTCCTGCTTCATGGAGTCTTCTTAGTATCTCCTCGACTTCACTCTTCTTGGCTCCAGGGTATCGTGCCAAATAGTATTCAACGGGGTCATCTACTGGTGGGTATAGCTTAGTGGCTATATAGTGGAGGTTTGCGGCAACAACGAGCCTATAACCACAGTTACTATTGCAGCCAAGTATCTTTGACACGGCTGCTATAGCCTCCCGTGGTAAGCTAGGTAGCTTTCCTAGTGCACGATCACCCTCAATTCCTTCACTGTAAACACCGTGACTGGTATAGCGGAACTCGTAGCCCACATCGTAGCCAAGCACCTTTGCCAAATAGTAGAGAGCATGTAGTAGCCCGTCACCAGGCATCACTCAAGCCACCCACTGAGAAGTATAGCTGATAACACCATACTAAACGAGCAGGCCTAAAGCGGAGAGAGTCAGCCGGGAGCAACCCAGTAATACGGGTCCTAGCACACCTGAGTCGAAACATACGGCGAAGCCAGTAATACTAGCCATAAACTAATCATAATAGCCTCTAACCATAACTAACCATGGGCCGTACATGGTGTTGACATCATGCACCATAGAAGATAGCTCCCACTCTGGGCTAACATAGTAGACTGGGGTAAAGCAACATGTCTTGCAGAAGCCGAAACGCTGTATTGTCTTAGGCTTGGAAAATATGTGTCCCATAAGTCTAGCTCACTCGCATGGACTCTTTTCTTGGCCTGCCCTATTGATAGGATACTACATTGGTTTGTAGGCTGTGTAAAAGAGCCCTAAGAGATCCCCCGCTTAACGGATTTCCTTTGGTGGTTCGAGCGTGGCACTAGGAGTTATGGTCGTTGTGGCTCCACTGGAACACGAGGTGGTTATTGGTAGGGACTTTTATGAGAAGCTGAATGCTAGGCTTTCGGGCGAGGACGTAGTATTCTCGAAGCTTATTGTGGGCTATGTGGTTGCCAAGCAGGAGGCTCGTAGGTTAAGCGATGAGGCTGATGGTGTTGTTGTGGTGCCAGTTACTGGTGGTACTGATCGCATAATATATGAAGCTGCTCGGGTTATAGAGAAGCCCGTCTTCATCTATGCGCATCCCGAGTATAATGCATTGGCTTCTGTCCGTGAGGCTATAGCTGCATTATCCATGGAGGGACGTAGTGTTGATGTACTGTATGGCTTGTTGGAGGAGGCTCATGTTAAGTTGAAACCACTTATCCAGGCCGCTAAGGCGTTATCGGGGCTTCGTGGTTCTAGGCTTGGTGCTGTAGGCAAGCCAGAGCCTTGGCTACTTACTGTGAAAGATCATGGTTTATTCCGTGAAAGGTTTGGTGTAGAAGTGGTATCTATTGACTGGGATGAAATGCTTGAGGAAGCTAAGAGAGCTCCAGCTGAGGAA
>JALTZQ010000189.1 GCA_027046105.1 Pyrodictiaceae archaeon | reverse complement strand
CCCTGTGCTTCAATGATTTCCCTCATCTTCTGGTACGCTTTCTTCTCCTCAAGAATCCTTCTCGCCACCTGCTCTCCTTGTCCTGGCTGTGCTTTCCCAGCTAACTCTAGCACTAATCCGGCAATACCAACGGCTTTGCTAACTAGGCTTGGACTACCAGATCCCTTGATGAGAGTCTCTAGTGCTTCACGTGCCTCTAGAGCAGGGCCTACAGTTCTACCTATGGGCTCACCACCAAACGTTATAGCTACCTTCATTGCTATACCTAGCCGTGCAGCCTGGGATATGAAGAGGCCAGCAAGCTGCTCAGCATCTCCATGCGTCTCAACCTTAGCTCCACGACCCACTGGTATATCTATGACTAGGCTCTTCACGCCCATAGCAAGCTTCTTGGATAGTATTGATGCTGTCATCTGTGTGTAAGGGTCTATCATTAGCTTACGCTCTATCTCGACAAAAATATCATCAGCAACAGCAATGTTGAGGCTCCCGCCCCAAACAAGAACACCTCGTACCTTCTTCGCTATCTCCCTTATCTCGGTAGGAGAGAGATCGACAGGAGCCAATGTCTCCATAGTATCTGCTGTACCAGACGGACTCGTTATGGCACGACTACTAGTCTTCGGTATAAGGATGCCAGTCGAAGCAATTATGGGTACAGCTACTAGAGCAACCTTACTATTACCCGGTACACCACCAATACTATGCTCATCATAGGCAGGCTCATCCCACTCTATAACTTCACCAGTATAAGCCATAGCCCGTATAAGAAACGTCAACTCCTCAACACTAAGCGGCACCGAAACCTGGGATGCAAGGAAAGCCGCTATCTCAGCCTCGCCAAGCGAACCCTGGACAATATCCTCCACAATACACCTTATCTCCTCCTCAGAAAGACGCTGGCCACGAAGCCTCTTAACAATAAAAGGTAGGCTACGCGGTAAACGCGGTAAACGAAGCTCAACAAATCCACCCTCACTAGCCCTCAACAACCTCAGGGCAGTAGGATTCAAGCCTATCTCGCCACGACTAACAATCGTAGCTGATTCAAGTAATTCAACATACACGGTACGATCCTCATGGACTACACGAGCCCGCCTAGAAGCAGAGAAGGCATGGCCAGTGACATCATGGGTATTGACAATAGCTATAGGCGGACCCTCAATATCAACACGACGTACCCGAAGCCTCAAAACAAACCCGACCAAACCCTAGAAGAACACCCTCACCCACGTATAAGGATTAGAGTCCTTAGACTAGGCTTGAAGTCTTAACCTATTTGTTCTCTTAGTCTTTTGAGCACGTTTTCTAGGACGTCTTTTGTCTTTGCTGTACCTCCGATGTCTGGTGTTAGTACCTTGTCCTTTATGATTGTCTTGTTGATTGCATTGTCGAGTGCTTTTGATGTTTTTGCTAGTTTCTTGTCGTTGTGTTTTTCGGCTAAGTGGCTTAGCATGTATGTCGTTGCTTTTAGTGCTGCAATGGGGTTTGCTATCCCTTTGCCTGCTATGTCCATTGCTGTTCCATGGACTGGTTCGAATAGGGCGTGTTTGTCTCCTAGTTGTATTGAGGCGCATAGCCCTAGGCTTCCCGTCTGTGCTGCTGCTACATCGCTGAGTATGTCGCCGTACATGTTTGGTGTAGCTAGTACTTCTAGTTTCTCTGGCGTTCTTGCCATGTTGTAGGCTGCTGTATCGACAAGCATATCATCTACGAGTATGTTTGTGTACTCTTTTGCTATTTCCTGGAATACTTTAAGCCAGAGGCCATCAGTGGCTTTAAGAACCGTGGCCTTATGTACAATTGTGACCCTTCTGAAGCCGCTACGTAGAGCGTACTCGAAGGTTTTCCTAGCGAGTCTTTCCGTACCCTGTCTCGTTACTACTCGAATGGCTATGGCAGTGTCTCCGTGAACCCCCTCTATGCCGGCATATAGTCCTTCAGTGTTTTCCCTCACAATAACCATGTTGAATGTTTTTGGCGAGATGCCGGGATAGCCTTTGTAGGGTCTTATGTTCGCGTATAAGTCTAGGGTTTTCCTGAGTAACACGGTGATACTCTGGTATCCTTCGGGGCCTGGTGGCGTCGCTAAAGGGCCCTTTAATATGGCATCAACACTCCTTACACGATCCAAGAAGTCGTCTTGGAAGGGCTTCCCCGTTCTGCGGTAATAGGCAAGGCCTGCACTAAGCTCCTCGATATCGAACACGCCTATCTCGTCGAGGATAGTCTTGGCTACCGTTATGACTTCTGGCCCAACACC
>JALTZQ010000188.1:1551-10713 GCA_027046105.1 Pyrodictiaceae archaeon | reverse complement strand
TTATCGGTCTTCCCAGATGTAGAACTTGGGGATAAACGCTAATGAGGCATAGCATTGACTTCTCAGCTAGGCCTCTAATAGTGTTTTGGGAGGCTACACGTGCCTGCATGCTCAAGTGTATCCATTGCAGGGCCGAGGCTATCCTAAAACCGTTACCTGGTGAACTAAGTACGGAGGAAGCAAGAAACCTCATTGATCAGGTGGCATCATTTGGTCATCCACCTCCAATTCTTGTCTTTACAGGTGGCGATCCATTAGCAAGATCTGACATTTGGGAATTAGTTGAGTATGCGAAATCGCGCGGCTTGAAAGTGGCCATGGCACCTGCTGTAACACCAATGCTTGACTATAATACAATAAAACGTATGGTTGACGTAGGTGTCGACGCTGTTAGTATTAGTGTTGATGCAGGTGTTCCTGAGGTTCATGATGCTATAAGAGGGGTACAGGGAAGCTGGCGCCGAAGCATTAAGGTCTTGAAAATGATGCGCGATTATGGTCTACGTGTACAAATTAACACAGTTGTTATGAGGACTAATCTTCCTACTTTGCCGAAACTCGTGAAAGTCATGGATGATATAGGGGTTTATACGTGGGAGGTCTTCTATCTCATAGTTGTTGGTAGGGCAGGTGAAAAACTAGATCTTTCACCAGCCGAATGGGAGGATGTGAGTCTTTTCCTCTACGAAGTTTCGCGCTATGGTTTTACTGTCAGAACCGTTGAAGGACCCATGTTTCGACGAATAGTCTTAACTATGAGGCTCCTTGAGAAGTATGGTATCGAGCCGCAACGTGTTATAACCTATGGGAATCTATATAGCCAGCTCGTTGAGGAATTAAGACAGCTAATGGGCCCACCACGGGGTGAGTCAAGAGCACAAACCACCGGGACACGTGATGGGCATGGAATAATCTTTGTAGCATATAATGGTGATGTATATCCTAGCGGGTTTACACCATACCCCCTAGGTAATGTAAAGAAACAGCACCTGAAACAAATATATCGTGAACACCCCATACTTAAAGCAATCCATGCTGCAAAGTTTCATGGACGGTGTGGAAGATGCGAGTTCCGGAAAATATGCGGTGGTAGCCGGGCTCGTGCATATACTGTATTCCGTGACGTGTTAGGCGAGGATCCCGCTTGCATGTATCAACCCAGTTCGATGAGTTCCAAACTAAGAGAGGAGGGAGTTGAAATCGACATGGAGTCACTTGTTAATAAAGCTATCCATATGGGAAGGTGAAGGCTGGTTGGCTCTAGATAGTTTCGCCGTTGAGGTCCTAATGAAACTTCAATACGAGTTTCCCCTAGTAGAGGAACCATATGCTGTCATTGCAGACGCACTAGGCACTTCTGTTAATCACGTTTTTGAAAAGACCGTACAGCTTGTAAAGATGCGCGTGATAAGGCGTATAGGCTTTTATCTCAATTACCGCTCATTGAGACAACAAGCTGCGCTCATAGCCTTTCGTGTCAACGAGCCAGCTAGGTTACATGAATGGCTCTCTTCTAGGATAAAAGTGACTCATAGCTACCTACGTGAACATCCCATATATAACTTATGGGTAGTTGTTCGAGGCGATAATAAGGATTCTATTCGTCGTCTGGCTGAGGAGGCAGCAAAACTGAATGGAGTAGAAGACTATGTCGTATTATGGGGTGTAAGAACATACAGATTGAGTGTAAAGCTTGACCTAAAACGTGGCATAAGTAGGGCTGGCCCCTTTTCAACCATAAACCCCAATCCGCCAAGACCTGAAGACCTAGGCTACTCAGCTGACCTTGCGCGTAGTTTTCAGTCATTGCCACTTAGCAAGAGACCGTTTAGAGAAATAGGGTATAGGTTTGGCATGAGTGAGGACGAGGTTCTGGATGCTGCAAAGGATATGCTTAGACACGGCATTTTAGGGGACCCTGGCGCTACATTAAATACTGAGGTTGTCGGGTTTAACTATAATGCAATGTTCGTCCTTAGACCCTCGGATGACGTATCTGCCAGCAAGGCTTGCCAATGGGTAGTAGATAATATAGTAGAGGCTACACACATTGTCGAAAGAGAACCCGAACCAAAAGGGAAGTTTGACTATTCATGCTATTTTATGGTTCATGCAAGAAGAGCTGAGTTTGTAAATCACATCCATAATTTAATACGTAGCTCTGGCATTATTAGTGATTACTCCGTACTAAGAAGTATTGGTCGTATTGGTGAATTAGAGGTGAGAGCTTGATACCCGTATCTGTAATGGCCACAGGCAAGGGGACAGTATCCGAAAAAATAAAAGGACGATACGGGCCGGGTCGCCCATCCAAGTTTAGTGATTTATTACGACCCATAGTATTTTGGAATTTGACGTTTCAATGTAATTTGTTTTGCGACCATTGTTATATACGTGCTGGCGAAGGTGTTCGCAAAGAGCTATCAACAGAGGATGCTAAAAGGGTTATGGAGGAAATTGTTGAACTCCGACTACCACTTGTTGTCCTAACGGGTGGCGAGCCTCTGGTGAGGAAAGATTTCTGGGATATTGTTGAGCCCGCTGCCGGTAAGAGGTTTCCACGTCTCTCCTTAAGCACAAACGGGACACTAATTAATCGTGATGTTGCTCAGCGTTTACGCGACTATGGATTTACCTATGTTGGGATTTCTATTGACAGCCCCGTACCTGAATGGCATGATAAGTTCCGGGGAGTCCGTGGCGCATTTGAAGCTGCTCTACGTGGTATAAAGAATCTCATAGAGGTTGGCGTACCCGTAGGAATACGCACTACTATTGTCAAATACAACGTTAGTGAAATCCCCCATATAATAGACTGGGCTGTTGAGAATGGAGTGGAAAGGGTAAGCCTCTATCTCCTAGACACTGTTGGACGCGGCGAAGAACTACGTGACTGGCTGCCGACACACGATCAACTAAAGTGGCTGATGGACGTCCTTGTCGAAAAAGCTAGGCAGTATGAGGGTAGAGTTGAGATACTGGTTGTCAGAGGGAATTTTGCTGGAATATACCTTGCAGACAAGCTTGCAAGAAGCAGGGAAGAGTTCTTCTCTTACCTACACATGCTAGAAGCACAGGGTGATTGTGGTCGTAAGACTATAAGTATTTATCCGGATGGAGAAGTTCGTCCATGCCAATTCATTGACTGGATAAGCTTAGGTAATGTCCTTGAAAAAAGACTCTCAGAGATACTACAACTAGACAATCCCGCTCTTAAACCCTTTATGGCGATACATGAAATGCTTCAAGGACCACGCTGCTCTCGTTGCTTGTTTAGGCGAATATGTGGTGGAGGGAGTCGTGGCCGTGCAAAGACATTTAATGGTAATGAGTGGGGTGATGACCCACTATGCTTTATTGATTACGAGACCATAGCTCGTAAATGGGGTGTAAAAGAACTAGTCTAATTTAGGGTTGCATCTCTTACTAGGAGGTATCCCTTTCTTTTCAGCAAGCTCATGGAGTACTGGGATATCATTATACTTGCTACAGGGAAGGAGATCCCAGATTATACCATTGGGCTTTTGCTCGTTACGGACCCTTAATGTTTTCCTTGGTGTTACAATAATATCAACTGTAAGATCGTACGGTTCACGCGGTATGTACTCTACTAGTTGTAGATCATGGATTGTGGTTGCGACAGGTGTATCGTCATTGATTAATCTGAGCTCCCGTGCTATAGCATACTCTAATTCCGCATATCCCTCACCCTTACCTATTCTATGACCTTGTTTATCTACAGCAACACTTCCCATTACAACTAAATCTATACCTCCTAGTGCTTCTAGCTCATCTATGCTTATGAGCGTGCCTAACTGGAATGCACCACGTATTGTTGATGCTCTCTCATAGAGATACCCAGGTATGCGACGAGGATCAAGAATAAGGAAGCCGTTACGTAGTCTAGGAGTAGCCATCACTAGTAATTTTCCCTGTGAGAGTGCTAAGAATCGGACAGGTCTTTGTGGCGCATCTGGATTCACCTTAATTATCCTAGCTCGTTTCCATACATCCGTCTCTACAAGCCTTCTTGCAGCCTCTTCGGCTCCAGTAAAATTTGGTATACGACCTCTTACTGGCTTAGGGAACCTTGCTACATTCTTTTCTTCTAGTAAACGCCATACCCTTTCTCTTATCTCTGCCTTCACTCTCTTGATATCCATTCTACACACCTAGCCGCTGAAGTAGTGTTTCAAGTCTCTCAATTTGTTTTTCCATACTTTCCAATAAGCTTTGTAATCTCGCTCTATAGATTAAGAGTCTGGCTATGCCACGCAACGTATTATATCTTCGAAGCTTCCTCGGCAGAATCCCTTGTCGCCGAAGCTCATCAAGTACCTGAGCTACGTATTCTACACTTCTTCCAATGCGATGAGCTGCATCTTGGATTGTATCTTCTTCGGCTATCGCTTTTAATACATGGTAGGTCTCCGGTTTTAGTCTTATAGATGGATCGAGGAGGATGCGAAGAACTCCATGAAGGGCCTCCTCAATAGCAGTCTCAACAACATATTCTAGCTCTTCGGGATCAGTAAGGAATATATCTTCCAACTTGACTACTTTAACACCAAGTTTCTCTGCAAGAGTCTTGGCTGACTCGTCGGCGTAGCCCTTGCAAACAACTAGGGGTCTCGCACCTAAGAGGACTGCATTGGTGTAGGCTTGTCTTACACCAGTAACGTCAAGACGGCCCGCTTTAACTTCTACAACATATGTTTCTCCATCAGGTCCTTTAGCTAAAGCGTCTATTTCTGCAACCTCAACGCCCCCGATTCGTATTCTCTTGTGCGTTTCAAGTATTATGTAGCCCTGTTCTTCAAGCAGTCTAAGTGCTATTTTCTCACTAGCCGTCCACCGCTTCTCACCAATTCCCATAGACGGGCCTTCACCCTGAAATGTCTAAGCTTCTTAGGGGGATGTATCTGATACGGTAGTTAGGGTTTAGCAGTGCAAGACTTGTATGCAGACCAGCTATTTGCTTTGAATCACCACGCACAACTAATATGTTGACACAACGGCCTTCTAAATGTGTGTGAACATGCAGTAAAACCACGTCACGATAACGTGCAAGCAGGCCAGCTGGAATTTCACCTTTCTCTTCTTCAACATCAATAATCATAATGCCGTAACAATAGTGTGGTGTGAGGTAGTGTAGATGGTCATTTACATAGCTTGTTATTGCCTCTGTTACCAACTTGGAGCGGTCAACACCAGTTCTTGTGGAAAGTTCATCAAGAAGAGATGCAAGTCTCTCTGGCACGGATATACCAAAGCGTCTTTTCTTTTCCCTCTCCATTTTAGCAAATTCACCTCTGCATGGAAGTCAGGATCACATATGCCAGCGAGAGTAAAATGCCTGCAACACCTATCGGTGACACATCAAACATCACACCAAACAATAGCCCTAGCAGTGTAGCTAGTAATGAGTATAATATACTGTAGATTAGTGCTTGTCGGGCATTTCTTGCAACACGCGAGCCTATGAGGCCTGGAAGGAGAAGAAAGACATGTGCCATTATGAAACCTGTTATCCTAATCAACCCTATTACAGATAGTACTAGAGAGAGATTAAACAACCTATCATGTAATGTTGTATTTATGCCTAGCAACTCAGCAGAATCACGATCTAGGCCTATGCAGATATTGTCCCAATATGTAATAAGGACAATGATTAACACCATTCCTGAAAATACTATTGCAAACATGACATCCAGCCAGCTAACGAGGAGGGGGTCACCAATTATTATAGCCCATATATCGGGCGTGTATGGGGAGTACAATTTCACGACATATATTGCAAGTATTGAAGTTGATGCGGTAAATGAGACAAGGGATGCTGTTGCTGCGTCGACGTCGCGTGTTTTCGATACGATATAGTTATACAATTCTAGTAGCATCATGCCAAGTATAATTGCAGGAATTTCCAAAGGTAGGCCTGTATAATGGTGTATGGGTATGGAGAGAGTGGCCGCGAAAAGAGCCATATGGACTAGGCTAGCCGCGAGGAATTGACTATGCCTAGCTGCTACGAGAGAGCTTACAGCACCATAAGCTAAGCCAGAGAACAGCAAAACAAGTAACCATTCCAGTTTTAAGCTAATAAAGATATACTGTCCCAAAAATGCGATGGAAGTCATGGCCTTCCACACCATCATGGCATCTTACTTGGCAGTTCACTTACTTGGTTCTTGATGTAAGCTAGCTTGTCTAGTAGACTACCTGAGGAAAATAAGGATGGCACCCTGATCACTGGTAAACCATGCCGTCTAGCCTGCTCCACTAACTGTTTCCCAGCTGGAGACAAAACACCATTATAGTCAATTACCGCTACTGCATCAACAGATTTTTCTGCTATTAATTGCTCAGCCTTACTGAGCTTAGAGGGCGTAAGAGGGAGCTCTGGCTCAACCAATACATACTCCACGTGGACACCCATCCACTCTAATGCGTACTGTATTGATGACGTTTCAGCAAGGACTCTCATACCTATTGTAGTTGTCTCCTTTATCAAGTCTTCAAGCTCTAAAATCACCAATTCAAGGTTTCTCTTGTAGATGGAGCCACATTCAGGCCTTATATTTGAGGCCTTATCTACTACTGTCTCTAGTAGACGAATTAAATTCATCGGATCATAGATTATACCATGTAGATTTGGTTTTCCAGTTACTGGATTAATCCTGATTTTGATACCATCTATTCTTGGTACCTCTATGAGAGCCCCTTTCAAGGCCTTCTGCTCCACCAATGAGCGTATTCGTAAATCTACACTAGTATGCCCCATCGTTATAATTAAATCAGCTTCTTCTACAAGTTCTACATCACCTGGTTTAAGCTGGTAGTTATGGGGATCAACACCTGCAGGTGTAAGAACTACAACCTTATCGTCATCACATAGAAGCGTTTTAATTTCGTACTCTATACCAGGAAATGTTACCACAACAAGTAACGATTTCTTGGCTAGGCTAGCACTAGATTGGACACTATGAATTAGCACAAGTGTTGGTAAGAGTAGTAGTGTAACCGCAATTGCAACTGCTATTAATGCAATGTACATTCGTCGTTCTGCCAGCACTGTTACTACCCAAATGAAGAGGAACTATTGTGCACACCACTTATAAGTGTGTCTATTATTTGTGCACAGCGAAATGGGTGTGGAAGCAGCTTGAGGCTTAGACTCGATAATATTACAGTAGTATTGGATGGCAAAATCATACTAGAAGATGTCAGACTTGATATCCGCGGGCCTGGTCTTGTGCTTATTTTAGGCCCAAATGGCGCAGGAAAAACTACACTATTTCGTACAATTCTTGGACTTATACGTCCGGTTAACGGTAGCGTAATTGTTGAAGGAGTAAATGTTACCGGTAGACCCAAGTTAGCTGGACGCTATATCGGATACGTTCCGCAATTACATCCACAATCATCCAGTTATCCGATCACAGTGTACGAGGCACTTTCAAAACACGTTCTAACAGTAGTAAGACAAGGGTTTGGCTATGATGTAAGTGAGGTTGTCAAACAACTTTTGTCACAAGTGGACATACCACCAAGGTACTGGCACAGGCCTTTAAGAGAACTAAGTGGTGGTCTCTGGCAGCGTTTTCTCATAGCTAGAGCTCTTATAGGTGAGAAGAGAGTCCTTTTGCTAGACGAACCCTTATCAGCTGTTGATCCACATGGGCGAAAAGAAATCATTGATTTGATACATAGGCTTTCGGGTAGTCGTTTAGTTATTGTTTCCACTCATGATCCTTCGTATTTTGCCGAGCATGCAAACCTAGTTATTCTACTCAATAGACGCGTTTACGGACTTGGGAAACCTTCTGATATACTTCGTGATGATATTCTTACTAGGGTCTATGGTGGTAAGGTAATATTTTCTTGCCATTAACTCATCTACATCCTTCATAAACTCTCATGAAGCATAGTGCAATAGAGTTGAGTTATACTTGACAAAATGATTCTTTAACACTGTCTTCCCCAAGCTGATAAACGAGAACCCCCCTTGAACCTTTGAGCTTAGGGGTGACAGTGGTGTCCACTAAGCTTGAACCGGTCCTTGACGTTGAAGTAGAGCCATCAATGACCATTAGCGAGCTCATTAGAATCTATCGCAACATTCACGGGTTTATGGCAGGTCATCTCGCTGAGGCCATAGGTATTCTTGCTGAGTGTATGCATAATGCAGATCTGCGTGTTATATCTTTTACAGCAAACATTGTTGCAACTGGTCTTAGAGGAGTACTTGCTCAAGTAGTTAGGAAGGAGTTATTTAACCTCATCGTAACAACATGTGGAACTGTAGATCACGATATTGCTAGAAGTACTGGGGGAAGATACTATCGCGGCTCATTCTATCTTGATGACACAGAGGTGTATGAACGCGGTTTTCATAGGCTAGGTAATGTGCTGATACCTATACAAGACTATGGGCCCCGGATAGAGAAGTTTGTCTATCGAATACTTGACAGCCTAGACCGCAAAAGAGCGTGGGGTATTTATGAGATATTGTGGGTTATTGGTAAAGAGCTTAAGGATAAGCATAGTATTCTCGATGCGGCTGCTGAAAGAGAAGTACCGGTCATTGTGCCTGGATATCTTGATGGGGCCTTTGGAACAGCCCTCTTTACTTACCAGCAAACACATAGTGATTTACGTATTGACCCATTCCGTGACGAAGAGCTTATGGCAGATAAGTTCTTTAGATCAAAGAAGGCCGTAGCCCTGATAATTGGCGGTGGTATAAGTAAACATCATACTATATGGTGGGCCCAGTTTCGTGGTGGTCTTGATTGTGCTGTATACATTACTACGGCTAATGAATATGATGGTAGCCTTAGCGGGGCACATCCACGTGAAGCTATAAGTTGGGGCAAGCTAAAGAAGACTGGAAGACACATTGTCGTATATGGTGATGCAACAATTCTCCTTCCACTCATAGTTGCCGGTCTCATAGACTCACTTGAAAGACGTCGCTAATACCCCTAATGTACAAATATATCGTTCTTTCAAGGCCACCCGTATAGTGTCTTTCAACATGTACGGGCTTCCATCCCGGGATTTCAAAATCTAATGTAACTATCCTCGTACCCAATCTTAATTCTCTTGTAAGCTTTGGCTTAAGCGATTCATTAACTCTCGTCAAGAGATACATATAGACTA
>JALTZQ010000188.1:0-1541 GCA_027046105.1 Pyrodictiaceae archaeon | reverse complement strand
TACTGTTGCATCGGAGATGTCTACTTTGTGGAAATCTGCATTAATAAATCTTATGCGATCTTTCACATGCTCTTTTGCTGCATTCTCCATTGCTTGCTTTATAAGATCCTCACGTATTTCAACACATACTCCTCTTGCACCTATTTTAGCCGCCTCAACGACAACTCTCCCATCACCACAACCAAGATCATAAAAGACATCGTTAGGACCTACCTTAGCTACACGTAGTACATGTCTAATAAGTTCATATCGGGTAGGCACCCATGGCACTTCTAGATTACCGACAAAAGCTAGTGGCAGAACTGTAAACCATCCAGTGACAACGTCTCTAGCCATGACCATACAGCCTCCTATGGCACCAATTAGTTTTGGGGAACGTCTTCAGTTCGATGCTTTCTCTCTCCCAAGACTCTATAGAGCAAGTGAATAAAACAGAGCTATATAGTTACCTCATGACCTCACTGTGGCTTACGGGTGGCAGACAACTATTATGGCCGAGATTTGTAGTGATTGGAGACTCTTAGCTGAAGCGCTCGAGGGTGTGCTTAGGAGAGAAGATAGGGGTTTTGAGAGGGAGCTAGAAGAGTTACGATACTGTTTCGTTACGACAGTGTTTAGTAAACAGCTTACAGAGGCTAAAATATGGATCAACGAGTTGAAAAACATGGCAACAACCGCTATCAGGTCTATAGGGGCTAGTGGTGTACTGTTCAGCAAGGAGCTAAGGAGCTTTATAAATGATCCTCTTCACCATTTAGTAAAGAAGCTTTTCAATTATGCTCATGATCTAGGACGTGGTAAGATAGGCGTAGAGGAGTTTCGCCGTGTAGCAGAAGCTGCTGTAAGGACCAGTCTAAGAACCAATATGAGGAGTATTTATGAGGCATGGGTCTTCCTTGGCATAGTGGCCCTACTGGGTGGTCGCGGTGCTCGCATAGTCTTTCCAGAACACAACCATATACTGTTTGAACGTAGTGGGCGTCAACGTGGGGGAAATATACCACCAAACCTTGTCCTCCACATGCCAGGTCGTGGCTTTATTAGCTTCTTTGTTGAAGCTCCGAGGCCTGTAGGTTGGGGTGATACGCGCGATCTGTCGCGTTCTTGGAGACTCTACACAGCTTTACGACCCGATATACTCGTGTATCGTGGACGGATACTAGATATTGTTAAAGAAGGAGAGCCACCAATAGAAAGACCCGATGTCATAATTGAGTGTAAAGAGCTTGAAGACTGGTATCTACGTGTAAGAGAGGTACGTGGACCATTAGTTAAGGAAATGACTGCTGAAGAATGGCGTAATAGGTGGCTTAAAGGCTTATGGGCCGGATTAGCTGATGTACTTGGTATTTCAAGTCCTGAAGAAGCTTATGAAAAGAGTAGATCAAAGCGTGGTATTCGGCTATCAGAGCCACAGATAATTGAACTGTACGTACGAGTCTATAGGCCCGATAAAGCGTTTCTTCTCTCTCGAAAACCAGTACCTAGAGACGTCAAGAAAAGGCTCGAAGAAGCCAATATTATGGTTGTGGATAATGTCG
>JALTZQ010000187.1 GCA_027046105.1 Pyrodictiaceae archaeon | reverse complement strand
TGTACTTTAAGCCTTCACAGCAAAAGCTGCGTGACTACTATCTTCGGCTAGCTGATAAGGCAGATAAGCCTGTAATAATCTATACAATTCCCTCCAAGGTGGGCTACAATATACCAGTTGATATTGTTCGTGAACTTGCACTTGAACATAGTGGAATAGCTGGCATAAAAGCTACAGTCAATGATCTACACTACATTCATGAGCTCATATCAGAGGTAAAGACTCTAAGGCCAGATTTCGCTGTTTTAGCTGGTTATGGCGAGTATATGCTGGATAACCTGGTAAGTAGTGGTGATGGTGCTGTTGATGCTATAGCTAATCTAGTACCTAGTCTGCCGCAAGCAATCTACGATACATGGTTGGATGGTAAAATCTCTGAGGCGATGCGTCTCCATAGAGCACTTGTCAGACTAGCCTTAATAGTTAGACGTGCTCAAAGCCTTCAATCACTCATCAAGACTGTTCTTACTAGACTGGGTGCACCAATAGAGCCCATGGTGCGCTGGCCTTTAGACATGGAGAGTAGAGATAAAGTGGAGTTCGTAGCAGCTCTTCTATGTTCAGCTTACCGCAACTATCTGGTAATGAATGCGCAGTGCTGGAGCTAAAGCCTCTGTAGAGCCTTATTCAAAACACCAACTACGTGCTTGACAAGTTTTTGGCCTAGTTCTGGCGAAACTGGTGGCTTTTCAGTGTCATAAATATACTCGTTGTCTAGGGCTATCCATGGAACATCTTCAGCGATATTTTTTACCTTTGCCTCGCTAGTAACGAGTGTCATAGCTTTGTTGAAATCGACTAGGTTTCCGCCAACATTGTACCCACAGTAATGGAGTATAGATGCCTCAATGACGCCTCCGTGGATTGGCCCAGGCTTTACGCCCATCTCTTGTATGAAGCTTGAGATCATAGACCAGAAGTCGTAAACAAGAATTCGTGCCCCTACCTCCACCCTTACTCTTCTTGCTGCATTACGTATAGCATGAATAGCTCCTCCATGAAACACTACTACTAGGATGCCACGTGTGGTAAGGGATGATAATCCGCGTAGAACGGCAGCAGCATAGTCAAGAAACACCTTATAGTTGGTGTTTATAGTGTATCCTCTATGGGTATGTTCATATGATGTCGTATAGGTTATTGGTGGTGCAATAACGACGTCATGGAGATGATCAAGTATACAGTTGGCAATGAGGAGATCTGAGCCTATAGGTAGAACACCATGGTTTTCCAGTGAGCCTATACCTAAGGCTATGGGCTTGTTGATGTAGCTTGCGGGATACAAACTAAGATCCTTTAACTTCATGACATCGTCCTCTCCGTTAGACCACCAGGAGTAGAGTCTCTATAGGGAGCTACAGCGATAATAGTAACTACAGCCTAGCCAAGACCAACCTAGGCTCTGGGAAAACCCAGACTAATCTTAATTGTGGAGCTAAGAGGGTGGGGTAGTGTCATGGGTATTCTCCTTGCATCACTGGAGAAGTATGCTAAGCTCCTGGTAGAGTATAGTGTGGATGTGGATGAGGGTGAAGATGTCCTCATAACGGGTGGCGTAGAATCACTTCCTCTTCTTCGTGAACTAGCAAAACATGTACTGCTTAGAGGTGGTTATCCGTCACTTCTCATCGACGACGACGTATATACTGAGATCTATTATCGCTTTGCGTCAAGAAAGCAGCTTGAGCATGTTCAGCCCGTAGTAAGAGTAAGTTTTGAGGAGTATGACGCAAGGATAGTAGTGCTTTCACCGAGCCATACTAAGCCACTTGCAAACATTGATCCCGAGAAACAAGCTGTACGGAGTAAAGCGTTGAGACCATTCTTTGAAAAATTCCTTGCTGAGGCTGCAACTGGTAAAAAGAAATGGGTTATTGCGCCATATCCTACGTTGGCGATGGCGCAGGAGGCTGGTATGTCCCCGATTGAGTTTGAGGAATTCGTGTATCGTGCTCTTAAGCTTGACACTGAGAATCCTATCGAGTCTTGGAAAGTGCAGGCTAGAAAACAGGCTAGGATAATAGAAATTCTCTCTAAAACCGATGAGCTGCAGTTTAAGGGTCCAGGGATAGATCTCTCACTCAAGGTTGGTGGCCGGAAATGGATAAATGATGATGGCCGCCATAACATGCCTGGCGGTGAGGTGTTCACAGGACCTATAGAGGATTCGGTGGAGGGGTGTGTTCGTTTTGACTATCCAGCGATTTATCGTGGACGTGAGGTAGAGGGGGTTAAGCTATGTTTTAGTAAGGGTGTAGTTGTTGAATATGATGCTGTAAAGGGTAGAGATTTGCTGGAGAAACTACTATCTGTTGATGATGGTGCTAAAAGGGTAGGCGAGATAGCCTTTGGGCTAAACTATAGTGTAACGAGAGCAACCAAGGAGATACTGTTTGACGAGAAAATTGGTGGAACAATACACTTAGCTCTTGGTGCAGGTTATCCGGAAACTGGAAGCCAGAATAAGAGCTCAATACACTGGGATCTCATAAAGGATATGAAAGCAAGCGAGTCAAAGGTGTACGCTGATGGAGAATTGGTGTACGAGAAGGGTCGGTTCAAGGCATGGAGTGAGGAATGAATACCCCAGCTAAGGGGCCAGCTCGGGGCTAGATCTTGCAAAACAGTAATGCCTACGTGGCACCTTTTGTTCCTACTCCACCACGTGTACTGAAATGGTTGCGGAAAACTGTTGAAGACCTTTTTGTTGATAAACGTAGTCAGCCCATTGTCTACGATGCAGGTTGTGGGAATGGTATAGTAATAGAAGTCCTTTCCACATCAGTATTAGCTTACGGCGTTTGTACAGAGTTGAATACTATGCGAGCCTATGAAGCCTGGAGGTTTATTAAAACTAGAAACTCGGGCCATCTTGTGGATGTAGTCATAGGTGATATCTTGAGTTTTAGGCTGCGTAAACTAGACCTTGCCTACGCCTTTCTTATGCCGTTGCCAATGGATTCCTTAGCAGAGCTTTTACCAGAGAACGCGCTTCTCGTGAGCCTAGATTTTCCTACAACGAAGCTTCAACTAGAAGCAGTAGTACCCATAGGCTCGCATACTGTCTACATTTATTCTAGGAAGCGTTAAGAGTAAGGTATTGCTGGGATAACGATGTTACCCATTGAAGAACTATTCATATCAGTTTTTGAGAACCCTCTAGAGGAGGCAAGGCTAGAGCTTGTTAAGCAAGCTATACGTAGACCGGAAGAGGTACTTAGTGTTCTCGCAAAACGTGTTGGTGGAGATGTAGTCCCAGACACGATTATCGTACGGACTGCAGTTGAAAACGTGCTAGCCACACTAGCTTACAAACATGCACAGAGCGATAGTAGACCACTAAGAGTCATAGCACCATCAGAGCCTATTAGTGGATGGCAACCATTGAGACTACTACTTGAAGACTACCAAGTACGTGGCCTTATACACGTATACGAGGTACCAATGAAGCCTACTGTAAGGACTCCTGCTAGGCTTCTAGCATCCAAAGTAGCTCGCATAGTGCGAGGAGTCTCGGCTAGAACAGTAGATGTAACCGATGCCCCTCCCTTCATTGTTGCAAGCCTATATAGTGCAGGTGTTCGCCAACTAACAATGCTAGTCTACATAGAACACACGAAGACAATAGTCTTTCAAAAATTCGGTTACACTACACCAGCGTACTAGCATGGAAGTACTTTCAGCAAGAGCCCCTCCACCTCCACAATACATACTCTAGATCCAACTCCAAGACCACAATCCTTTTTCGCACACACTGCACGCCATAACTCCCCCTCTACAACAACAAGGTAAACGCCATGGCCCAAGTACTCTTTGACGAACCCCTTCTTGCCAATGAGGACCTCAGCACCTGCCAAAGGCTTCCTTAACTGAGCCTTAACACCTTTAATTAAAGCCAAGACTATAAAGCCAGCTACAGCAATAGCGGGTAGCAAGATATGCAAAGGTGCACCAATAGCTATAAGCAATACTGCCAGGGCAATTACGAGAAGAACTAGTGCGGCCTCATCAAGTATAGCTGCTATTACTTGTTCTCTTACCATGCTGGGTTGCCCCAGTGGGGGCGAGTATAGATGCTGTAAAAGTATAGTATCCAGCAGCGTAAAGAAGCGAGAGTACATCGAAAGACCTTATACCAAAGAGTTCGAATAGTAAGGCTAACAAGGATACAACGAGCATTAAACCTTGTGATACAAGTAGGCTTGAAACCTCGACGCGGAAAGGACACCGCTTAAAGCCCTGGCTTACAAAGACGCTATATACTGTGGAAGCTGTGGCAAGAGAGAAGTAGTAGAAGAGCGTTGCACCAGCTGCATAGGCGATAGCGGCTGCTAGGAGACCAGCAGTATAGACCATACTGTGTTTTCTGGAAAGGTAGATTTTTGATAAGAATGGAAATAATGCTGCCGCAATAGCTACAATCAATGATATGATAGGTGATATTACCGTTATTGGTGCAGCCAAGAAGGGACCCAGCCCTAGATGATCTCTACTTGCACGTAAACATGCATAGATGGATAAAACCAATACAAGTAAAGCACTAGCATACATCAAGATGCTATGCCATGCTATAACGGTGATAACGGCTAAGATAGCGTAGGCCAGGATTAGGGGAAAAGTTATGACCTGGATGAATCCGTAGAGTGCTGTGAAACCAGTTACGAGAAGCAGTATTGCATGCAAAGCATAACCGGGGTAATATGCGAGAGTTACGAGTATCGATGAAGAGATCAATAACATGGCGATGGCAACTTCGTTGATGAAGGCTTGGTCTTTCACTTTAATAACGCCCCCTCTAAAGCTAGTAAAATGAATCCGATGGCAAGCAATGGGTTGGCGAACTTAAAGATTTTCTTAGCGTCTTCCCTCGAACTCTTATGGCGAAACTTTTCCATAGCAATCAAGGCTTTTAGCCCCATAATAGTTACGGCTATGGCTGCGAATACTCCATATCCCTCTAGGACCACAAAAAGCCACATCAATAACACCATGGTGGCTACGGAAATTTGTGTCCATCTACCAGCCTTCTTTACACCAACAACTACGGGAGCCATGGGGACACCAGCAGTGGCATAATCGTCAAGATAGTATGAAGCAATAAACCATATATGCATGGGTATCCACGCCATAACCATTCCGGCCATTAATACCCCTCCTGGCTCTATGGCATTACGAGCAGCTATCCATCCACCGAGAGCAGGCATAGCTCCGGCAAGACCACCAAGTATTATGTTGAGGGGGCTGTTTCGTTTGACTATATTCGTGTACACTATTATGTCAAAAAAGAAGCCAAGTAGCGCGGCTAGAGCATAAAGTTTACCAACCATGTGGGCAATGAGAAGCCCGATTGTGAACAACCCCGTCGAGTATAGTGCTATAATTGGTGGCGGTATGAGCCCGGTGACACTGGGTCTACTCCTAGTCCGCTCCATGATGGAATCAATGTCTCTGTCTAGAAGCATGTTCATGGCGGTTGTCCCGGCTATAGTTAGAAACCCGGAGAAACCAAGCAGAAGTATCATGCTTAGTTCAGTTACACCTCCACCAGCAAAGTAAGCAGCATATAGTGTCAGAAGGAGAAGCAGTGTTTGACGAGGCTTTACAAGCACAATGAACCCATAGAGTTTATGCCATAAGGTACTCATCGTATGAGATTGCAAGGCTGTAAGAGAACCCCAGAACTAGCTACAACCCATGTCTGGAGAGTATTAAGGCTAGCCTTGACGCCAAACCCCGAAATACTGCTACCTTACAAGAAAAGGACATTCCAGTAGTGAGGTGCTGCTAAATGGGATTCATAAGTCCTCGTGCAAGACTCTCTCCTGATTCACGTATAAGCCCTAATGCGGTAATTTACGGACCAACAACTATAGGTGACAACACGCTGATAGATAGCTATGTTACGATAGGCTATCCCGTGAGAAAAAAACTGTTGTCACTGGAAACACTGGACGATCACGGACTGGATTCTGCCAGTAATGGTGCAAAAATAGGCAGTAATGTCGTAGTTAGAAGAGCCACTATAATTTACGAGAACGTCGAAGTGGATGATAATGTAGAGTTTGGCCACAACGTTATGGTGAGAGAGAATACAGTAATAAGAAGTGGTGTGAAAATAGGTAGCTATACAGTAATAGATGCAAACACCATTATAGGCGAGGAAACAAGTATACAAAGCCATGTATACATTCCAGGACCCATACGTATAGGTAAAAGGGTCTTCATAGGACCCCGTGTCGTCTTCACTAATGACCGTTATCCACCAAGTAGACGACTAGTAGAAACTGTAGTTGAAGACGAGGTAGTCATAGGGGCGAATGCAACGATAGTAGCAGGTATCCGGATAGGTAAAGGAGCAGTCATAGCAGCAGGTGCAGTTGTAACAAGAAATGTGGAGCCATACACAGTAATGATTGGTGTGCCAGCAAGACCGGTATATAGCCGGGATGAATACGAGAAGCGGAAGAAACACTACGAGCAACAGGTTTGAAATGGTATTATGGCCTCATTCCCTTAGTACGTGGTACAAAAACTAAGAAACACCCTTGGGTATAATCTCCTCCCCCACCCCGTAACACCTAGATTAAGACAAGTCATAGAGGGATGGGATACTTGAGAGTCACAGTTTACTCACGAACAGGCCAGGTACCAAAATGGTTGCTAGATGGCCTTCGCAAAGCTGGCTTCAATGTGGAAATTATTGTTGCGGAGGACGTTGACGATATCGTAATTGTAGGGAGTTTCGGCAAGGTGAAAGGGATCCACGAGGCAAGAATAGTCTTGAACCAGCTTACTAAAAACTAGAATTTTCTCTCCCGGATCCTAAACACACGTAATTGATAGGTGTCCATCCTAACCTCTTCTCTGTGGTTTAAACTCAAATGCTTCTGGCGGTTCTGGGAGATCTTGATTTGGCTGGATTTGTCCTCTTTCTCTCAATACTTCTCTAGTTAGTATCCAATAGAGTAAAGCGAGGCTTCTTCTACCCTTATTATTGCCAGGTATAATGAGATCTATATTCTCTATCCTGTTGTCCGTATCAGCGAATGCCACAACGGGAATACCCATCCTTGAAGCCTCATCCACAGCTTGGCTGTCAGCTCGTGGATCTGTTACGAGAATAACTTCTGGCTCCTGATACCATTCTAGCATAGGGTTTGTGAAAGTGCCTGGCATTATTCTCCCTGTCAATGGTTTACACCCAGTATATGTACAGAATTTCTGTACAGGCTTCTGGCCATATTGACGAACGGAAACAGTAACTATCTTCTCTGGTGGGAACCTGGCAAGGAACTTAGCAGCAATACGTATCCTTTCATCAATCTTCTTTATATCGAAGATGTATATACCATCTGGTCTTACACGATAAACGAATTTTCTCATAAACGCCGTACATATATGTGTGCCTATGTGTACACCCGCCGACAAGTACTTCTCCAAGGGGACAAGAAGTTCTACAACTCTTTCCTGCTCAGCCACTTAACCACCACCTCTGCCTTATGGATTTGGGAAGCTAGAGTATCCTACGGAACCTCATGACCTCGTAAATTAATGGGACGTGGGAGAGAAGAGTCTTCCGGCAGCAGTATCGTTTAAGTCCTAGCTCGTCGAGGACTTTAGCTGGTTCTTGTCCTTCTTTCACTCTCTTAACAAATGTCTCCCAGTACTGGGCTAAAGGCTTGCCACACGTGAAGCAACGAATAGGCACTATCACTATTGGTGCACCTCATCTATAGCTCTTTTGCCATCTCCTTCTAGCGCTTCTTCGCATAGGTTTTTCAGGCTCTGTTTGTCTAGGATCGCCCGCGATCATTGAACGATCGAATTCCTCGAGAATATCCCTTATAGCTGGGTCACCCGTGTATGCTACGAGTCCTCTAGCTATGGCCATTCTAACAGCATCTGCTTGACTCATAACTCCTCCTCCACGGACATTAACGCGTATATCAACCTTTGACGCTACCTCCTTGCCGACGAGGAGTAGAGGTTCCATCATTTTCCAGCGTGCCATCTCTATGGGCCATAACTCTATTGGTACACCGTTTACCCAGACACGACCCTTACCTGGTTTAATCACGGCTCTAGCTATACTCGTTTTTCTCTTGCCAGTAGCTATCACTATACGTATGGGTTTTTCGCGTTGTATCTTAGCCCCGAGTACCCTTACTTGTTGACTCGCTGCTTCACTCATGGCCTAGCTAGCACCCCCTTCCAACCCATTGCCTTGGCTACTTCTTCTACACGTATAAACTTATGTGCAAGTCTTGAGGCATCAGCCTCTGGAAAACGTGTCAATGGCTTATTCCTGTACTCTTCTGGTATGCCGATGTAAACCCTTAGCCTCCTTGCAGCTTCCCGTCCCCTCTGCTTATCCCTTGGCAACATACCCTCAATAACGTCGCGAACAATAGTTATTGGTGATCGTGGCCTTTTCGGCCCCCACTTATATGGGTTAACATGTACCTTAAGCTTTAGAAGGCTAAGGTAGCCCTGTATCACCATATGCGGGTCTCCACTAATGACAGCCTTCTCCGCATTAAAGATGTAGACGCGATAGCCTTCAAGAAGCTTCTTTGCGACAATGGATGCTAGCCTACCTAGTACTTGATTTGTTGCATCAATATAGAGCTCCCTTGCAGGTGGCTTGGGTGCTTGCACCCTTACAACCATCGTGCATCACCCTAGATCACGGGCATTGGCTTAGATTATTATCTTCACCTTACTACCTCTAGGATTTTCTTCAAGTAACTGTATGATGTGGACGACTTTGCCCCCGGCTCTCCTTATCTTTTCAACAGCTTGTCTACTAAACCCTACAGCAGCTACAGTAACAGGATGGTCTATTTTACCGGCGCCAAGAACCTTGCCTGGAACCACTACAACTTCTCCAGGCTGGGTATGGCGGTTAATCTTGCTAATATTAACGGCTATACGTAGTCTTCTAGGTCTCTCCAGTAGCTCAGCCACATACCGCCATATAGGTGCATTGTACTGCCTAGCATACTTGCGTAAAAGCCTAATTGTTTTTCGTACAAAAATGTTTGTTGGCCCCGTCCTCTTTGTTACCTGCACAACTAGTCACCCTCGCCGTTACTTACCTGCCGCTTTAGCACCTCAACCTGCTCTAGAAGCTTTTCAGCCTTCCTATCAATAGCCTCTATCGCCTTAAGGAGTACAGTTGATGACTTTAGGGCGCCTGTGGATTCTATCGTTATAATAAAGCTGTCGTCGCGGTACTCTAGTTTTACTGCGTCACCACACTTTTTCGAAGCGCACCAGTAGAGGCCTGAGGTATTCATATCCTCGATTATCTCTATTACACCCTTACCCTGTTTCTCCATTTTCTCGAATAGCGTGGAAGCAGCCTCTTTTACACATTCAATACACTCGTTACTAGCCTTTTCAAGATCAAACTTAAGTATTGGAAGATACTTATGGGCAGACACTGTGACTGGAAACCATTTTGCGTGCTCTTTACCATAACCTAGTCTTGCATAGGCGCGTAACCTCAATTTCTGCATCGGAGCCATTATAACAATGGGTATATTGTTGTAGACTGGTGTTACTTCGGGATCGAATGGTCTAAGGTCTCCACTATACACGACTTTTTGTTCCCGGAGTCCAGTCTCAACGTCTAGCTCAAAGGTTGTGTAACAGTCTGGATCGCCGAGTTTTGCATCTTGGCATTCTTCGGGATACTTGTACTTCTCTAATGCCTCCTCGGACCTCAAGGGAATAAGGCCAAGACGATGTGCTATTATCTCGTCATAGAGTACGGTGTTATTCTCAAATACCTCAACGTAGTCGATAGCCATGACAGGAACGCTAGTGTAGCACGCTCTTCGTACTGCATTGATCAGAGGGAGAGGTGCATTCCTTACAAGAAGTCTTAAACGTAGATCGTCTTTCTCAAGTACAACTACTTCCAAGGCAACAAAACCTCTTTCCAAGACAAGGTATGGGGTATTAGACTCTGCGTCCTCTTCTTCCTCCAGGTCTCCTAGTGGTATCGTGGGGTATTGGAGTCACGTCTTCAATTCTCCCTATGATAAAGCCTGCTCTTGCCAAGGCACGTATTGCAGCCTGGGCACCCGGTCCAGGCGTTTTTGGTCCATGACCACCTGGTGCACGAACCTTTATGTGTAATGCGACAATGCCTTTCTCCATGGCTTCTTGCGCAGCCCTACTTGCAGCTAACATAGCGGCATAGGGTGAGGGCTTCTCTCGGTCAGCCTTAACGACCATTCCACCACTAGCTCTTGCTACAGTTTCAGCACCCGTAAGGTCCGTTATGTGAACTATGGTGTTATTGTAGCTGCTGTAGATGTGTGCAACACCCCACTTTATCTCACGGGCCGAGAAAGCCATGCCTTATCAACCCCGAACCACATTTACAAGTTTCTATCACGTCTGAGTTTCTTCCTGTAATCTTCTATGGAAGAAGGGGCTTGTGGGGGTATAGTCGACTAAGTCTTCTTCTTCTCTTTTAACAATGTATCCTGGGGAACGTATGCGACGACCAGCTATAGCAATATGGCCATGTACTATGAGTTGTCGAGCTTCATAGGGTGTTCTAGCTAGTCCCTTCTTGTACACTATCGTCTGTAGCCTTCTTTCGAGGAAGTGTTCAGCGGTAAGACCAAGCACATCATCAAGAGTAGCATTCTCGGGGAGAACACCTAGATGGTATAGTCGTGAGAGTAACGCTTTTTCCTCTTTTTCACGAACCTCGGGGGGTAATGCAAGTAGTGCACGTGCACGGTGCCGGAAGTACCTAGCCATTGTTTCTGCTTTCCACAACTCTCTCTTATTACGAAGCCCATACTTACCCACTAGCTCTAGTTCTCTGATAAGCCTCTCCTTAATCCATGGATGCTTAGGGC
>JALTZQ010000186.1 GCA_027046105.1 Pyrodictiaceae archaeon | reverse complement strand
TCCCAGCCCAGTCAACTATTATGGGCTCACGAAGCTTATGGGAGAGGCTGCCGTCCACTCCCTACTCCCCGACTCAAGCCTGGTTGTAAGGGTGAGCGGTCTCTACGGATACAGCCCCACGGGTAAGAGGAACTTTGCTGTGAGGGCGCTTGAGGCTCTGGTTAGGGGTGAGAGGGTTAAGGCCTTCAGGGACCAATACCTCTCCCCCACCTACGTCCCCAGCCTGGCTGAGGCCCTTGTAAAACTGTTGAAGAGGGGGGTCACAGGGGTTCTCCACGTGGCGGGCGAGAGGCTATCCCGCTACTCCTTCGCCCTAATGCTTGCTGAAGCCCTCGGCGTTGATACTGGGCTAGTCGAGCCCGTCCCAACGGATACCGTCAGGCTCCCGGCTAAGAGGCCCCGAGACTCAAGCTTGGACACAAGCCGTGCTAGGAGCATGGGGGTAGTGTTACCCCCAGCTAGGCAGGCCTTAGAGATGTTCGTCAAAGACTATAAGGTTCTAACGGGAAGTGAGGGAGGTGAGGGCCCTGCGAGAACCCTTAAATAATCTTGTGAAGAGTCACGGGGGTGGAGGCTAGGCATGGCAGCTCGATTCTATGGGGTCATTCCCGCGGCTGGCGAGGGTACAAGGCTTAAGCCCTTCACCTTGACGGCCCCTAAGCATATTATCCCCCTTCTCGGTAGGCCTATGATAGAGTATGCTGTGAGCCACCTATTTGAGGCTGGAGCCAGCGACGTGGTAGTCGTGGTGGGCTATCTAGGCCACCTTATACGCGGGAGGCTGGGTGACGGGTCTCGGCTTGGCGCTAGGCTTAGGTATGTAACCCAGTTTGAGAGGCTGGGTATAGCCCATGCTATACACTTAGCCGTGACTGAGGGGGGCGTGGACGGCCCGTTCATCGTGTACCTGGGGGATAATATCCTTAAGGGGGGTATACGTCGCTATGCGGACAAGTTTAGCGAGGGCGACTATGACGCATTCGTGCTACTAAGCCGTGTAAGAGACCCTTCAAGGTTTGGTGTGGCGGTCATAAAGGACGGTAGGATTGTTAGGCTAGTGGAGAAGCCTAAAAGCCCTATATCGGATCTGGCGGTTGTAGGAATCTACTTCTTCAGGGACCCGGAGCTGGTAGAGAAGGCGTTCTCCCGCCTGAAGCCTTCGTGGAGGGGCGAGTATGAGATTACAGACCTGATACAATGGTTCATAGACAATGGATATACGGTGGGTTATGAAGTAGTGGAGGGTTGGTGGAAGGACGTTGGAACCCCCGATGGGCTACTGGAAGCCCTCTACCTCCTACTAGATGAAGTCGAGCCCAGAATCGAAGGTGAAGTAAGGGGTGACGTTGTGGGGAGGGTTGTGGTTGAGAAGGGCGCTGTAGTGGAGGGGCCAGTATATGGGCCTGCATACATAGGCGCGGGTGCCTATGTAGCTCCTAAAGCTAGGGTGGAGCACTACGTATCGCTGGAGTCAGGGTCAAAGCTTGCAAGCGGCACGGTGACGAGGAGCCTGGTACTAGAGGAGGCCGAGGTTGATATAGGCTATCTCCAGCTAGTAGATAGTGTGGTGGGGCGCAGGGCAAGGGTTATAAGCAGGCGAGACCTACACGGTAAAATCAAGGTAGCCCTCTCAGACTACAGTAGAGTGGAGATATAGCGGGGTGGGGGCCTGAAGCCTATGCCCTTCCACAGATTCCACAGGCTAGACATACCAGACGTGATTCTAATCGAGCCAGCAGTATTCATAGACCCCCGAGGACTATTCAAAGAGATATATAAGAGGACGGACTACCTAGCGGAAGGAGTACCCTACGACTTCGTGCAGGCCAATGTAAGCGTGTCCCGCAAGGGCGTGGTGAGAGGACTACACTACCAGCTAAGGCCGATGGAGCAAGGCAAGCTAATAACAGTGCTCCGCGGCAAAGTCTACGACGTAGCAGTAGACATAAGGAGGGGAAGCCCCTGGTTCGGCAAGCACGTGGCGGTAGAGCTGAGCGAGGACAACCACCACATACTATGGATACCGCCGGGCTTCGCACACGGATTCCAAGCGCTAGAAGACAACACTATAGTCCTATACTTAGTGACCAAAGAGTATAGCCGGGAGCACGAAAGATGCATAAAATGGAACGACTCAGAAATAGGGATTGAGTGGCCCATGACCAAGGAGGTAATACTGAGTAATAAAGACAGTAAGTGCCCATCCCTCAAGGAAGCCGAGACGAACTTCCGTTATAGATGATGTGTAGGCCTGTTAAACCGATAGACTGAGAGGCCTGAGACCGTGTGGCTGGGGGGCATCATCCTAGCCGGGGATGACCCGGGGAGGAT
>JALTZQ010000185.1 GCA_027046105.1 Pyrodictiaceae archaeon | reverse complement strand
CCAGGCGCGTAGCTCACTGGTACACCAGCTTCTCTAAGTAGTTTAAGCAAGTCTATTGAGCCAAGCTCTACAACACCCTCATCAGTCCTAGCCAACACCATCACATAGAGAGTCGTAAGCTCGAGTGGAACCCTATTCTCTCCCAAAAGCCTCTTGGGCACCACCGCGGTAAGCTTAAAGAAACCATACGCATTAAGCAGCATTGAACCCCCATATTCCTCTCCATCACTAGTCCTAACCGTGTAGATGACGAGAAAACGCACATCACGTGCATCGGGGAAGACTTGCCGCAGCCTATACATGCGTAAACCGTGTTCAACGATTAAGTCCTCTGCTAGACCATGAGTAGAGGAAGGCTTTAGGGCACGCATAGTTATATAGCCAATATTTTGGCCTCCCAGTAGCAAGTATAGTGTAACAAGGCCCTCTGTTCTTCTCACAATACTATACGTGAGCTCTGGTACAGACTGGCCTATCGCTGTGAGGGGAAGGGGAGGAGACAACGTCAGCGTAAGCACTAGGATTACCAGTACTGGGCGCCGGTATATCAATACATCACCCCCTAATGCTCATTTGCAGCAGCTTGTTGGCGAGAGACCATGCATATAGAGACTCAGCTCCACGAAGTAAGGTATCTGGACGAGCATCTTTATTGTAGAGGAGGTTCTCGACATAGAGTCGGCATGGTAGACAATAAGGATCCCCTAATGTAATGGACGAGTATACTACCCAGGGAAACCTTTCTCCGTAGAGATCCTCTATGCCCGGGTATAAGGCGAAGAATAGTAATGATTTTGAGAGAGACTCAACAGCGTAGCCTATCGCGGCAGGCCAATCCTCCTTCTCGAGAGCATTCTTAGCCTTGGCTAAATAATAGCTTGCCAGCGAGACAAGGGGTGATGATATACGGCTCCCACTTGAAACCAGCATTGCATATCTAGCCATGGTCTCCGCGGTCTCAACAAGTTCCTGTACAGCATGCCTTAATCGTTCCCTATCCACAACCTGGTCGTCACCTATTCTTTCAGCTATGTAGAGGACACCGATAGCCCTAATGAAGCCGCTTATAGCTTTAGCATAGTAGCCTAGCATTGCCCTCCTCAATCTGATGCTATCGCCAACCATCATTGATAGTTGATACAGTTTCTCGCCGCGAGCATACGAGCTCTCGGCTTCACCAGCGTAAAGCTTTGCTAGGGAATAGCCTAGTAGATGCTGTAAAGGCCACCCGTCCCCATTAATGGTTCTATCCATGAACTCGCCGTAGAGAACACGATACATTGCAGCAAGTCTCCTAGCCTCACTAACAACACCATTATCGTAGACAACTAGTGCTCCTAGACCACGTACGACATACTCCACTGAATACCCATAATAGTCTAGTGCGAGTAGGCAATAACCTTGCCTAAGAGCTTCACGAGCACCAACAAGATACCTCAACGATAAGGCTATGAGGCTAGCTGCTTGTGTTGGGTAAGCACCTCCAGCTTCAACAATGTACTCGTTAAGCAAACGTTGAGCTCTCGAAAGCAGCCTTAGTACATTCCCTTCAACAGCGGCATAGAAACCACTAAGTACACGGCATGAACCATTTAGCGAGATTTTCGCCAGAAGACTCCATGGATCAGGCTTAGCCAATCCAAGAACTTCATAGATACTTACAATAGGCGTACCAGTAACATTTAATGCTGGGAGGAAGGATTCACTACACCCACGGAACACGTACGGACCAAGCACTGTTACATTACAGTACTCCTGGAACTTGTACTCAGAACCCGACCCATAAACTAGGACGCCAAGATTCCTCTCAACAACACCATGGTACTTTACATCTACTCCACCAATAGGAGCGACAAGCCCATCTAGGCTAACTGCCCCAGTATAAACAGTTCCTCTAAGACTCACATTGTAGCCCAGCAAATTCAGTACCGTGAGAGCAATTGGTAAAGAAGCACTAGGGCCACTTACTAGAGGCTCAGAGCCCCATAAAGGCCTTATCGAAACATTGTAGTCAAGGCTCCATGGACTCCAACCGGCTATTAGAGCAGACAACGTTTCGGCAACACGTGCTGAAAGAGTAAAAACAGCATCAACTCTGCCATGAAATACACGTGAACCATTACCAGGCCCTATAGAGACAGTCACATTGTAGAATTGTGGTTCTTCACCAAGATAGCCGACAACGTATACCCACATAGTCCCATTATACACTGGTGTATTAGCAATCGGTGGCGCGACTAGTGAGCGGAGCCTTTGGTAAGCAATCTTCCACCCTGATACATCAATAAGGATAGAGGCATCAGCAAACTCTAGATTCTCCTCAGCATAGCCTCCAACAAGG
>JALTZQ010000184.1 GCA_027046105.1 Pyrodictiaceae archaeon | reverse complement strand
AATAATCCCCGTATAGTAGATCGTCTTAGGCGGCAAGTAGAGGAGTTGATGGTGTGTAACCTTTCTTTCAAGTGTAGTGTGCAGGATGAGGTTCTCGAAAAGCTATCACATATAGCTCCACCAGGCTTAGACACTGTAGCTTTCGCGAATAGCGGTGCAGAGGCTATCGAAACTGCACTAAAGATGGCGTGGGCCTATACAGGGCGTAGAAGAATCGTAGCATTTCGTGGCTCATTCCATGGTAGAACGCTGGGAGCCCTGAGTGTAACATGGAATCCCAGCTATCGTCGTGGATTCCCAGTTCTCGGAGACGTAGTGTTTCTGCAATACAATGCAGAGCCAAGCGTTGTCGAAGAAGAGTTTCCAGATGATGTAGCAGCAGTCATAATCGAGCCTGTTTTGGGTGAGGGTGGTGTTGTACCAGCACAAAGAGGGTTCATCAAGACTGTGGAGCAGGTTGCGAAAGAAAGAGGTGCACTTTTGATTATCGACGAGGTTCAGACGGGTTTTGGTAGAACCGGGAAAACATGGTGCCATGAATACTATGGTGTAAGGCCTGATATCATAGTAGCTGGTAAGGCTATTGGTGGAGGATTCCCTGTAGCACTAGTAATGGCTGGGCAGGAGGTTGCGGAGAAACTCGTTGGAGGCCGTCATGGCTCAACCTATGCGGGAAACCCCCTGGCTATGGCGGCTGTATCAGCAGCAGTAGACGTTCTAATAGAGGATAGTGTGGCCTTGAAGGCGAGGGAAGCTGGTAGAAAACTAGTAACTGGCCTCCAAGAGAGGCTTAAGGGAGTGAAACCCGTTAGAGATATTCGGGGCCTTGGCCTTATGGTTGGTGTTGAACTACGTTTTAATCCGCAACCAGTACTCCAATGTCTCCAGGACTCAATGAATGTACTAGCTCTACGAGCAGGAACCACTGTAGTGAGGTTCCTCCCACCCTACATGGTCACTAGTAGTGATTTGGAGGCGTTAGTTGATGGACTCTACGAGTGTATCTGTAGGACGTATAGCTGCTAAGATACTCTACCGTCTTGTATCAATACCTAGCCCCTCCAGGCACGAGAGAGAAGCCGCCAAGGCATTCATGGAGGAGGCTTTGAGCCTTGGTCTTGACTCGTGGATGGATAGTGTGGGTAACGTCTACGCTGCACCAGAGAAAGCCCAACGTAGGGCAGTAGCGCTACTCGCAAGCCACATAGATACCGTTGAGGGATGGATAGAGCCCCAGATAAGCACCGAGTACGTATATGGTCGTGGAGCCGTTGATGCAAAGGGATCCCTAACCTCAATGCTTCTAGCAGTCAACGAGATAGCACGGCAAAGACCAGATGCCCCCATAGCAGTAACTGGCTTAGTAGATGAGGAAGCTGATAGCACTGGTGCATGGTACCTAGTCGAATCTAAGAGGGTACCTAGCTACATAGTTATTGGTGAACCGACGGGGTCCTCTAGGGTAGCAATAGGGTATCGTGGGAGCATGAGAATCGAAATACTGTGTACTGGGAGGGGAGGTCATACAGCATCACCCTGGGCTGGTGACTCAGCCCTAGACAAACTACTAGACTACATGCTAATGTTGAAGAAAGACTACACAAAACCAACAGTGATGCAACCAACGGTGGCGATTACAAAACTAGAAGCAGGTGATGCCACAAATACATTGCCACGTAGGGCCAAAGCCATACTGGACTTGAGGATACCCCCTCACGTTAACCCAGAACAACTACTTAAAGACCTAAGGACTAAACTACCACAAGACTGCACACTATCAATCATAGGCAAGCCCACACCACCAGTCAAAGTCCCTCCTACAAGCCCCGTGCCACGAGCCCTTATACGCGCCCTCTTAGTCCAAGGAATAAAGCCATCCCCTGTAGTAAAAGCTGGCACAAGCGACATGAACATACTCGCACCATACACCAAGAGTATCGCAGCCTATGGGCCTGGCGACCCTTCACTAGCACATACAGATAGCGAAAAAGTACACGTGAGAGAACTCGAAATAGCCACAAAGACATACATGCATGCAATCCTCGAGCTCCTAGAAAGATCCAGCAGGGATAATCCTAAACAACTACCAGTCTAGAGAAGCACAATGTTCATTGGTGGAAGGGGCGATTTGGCTATTCTTTCTTCTTCTTTTTACCTCCACCACCACCCTTACCCTTTGGCTCAATAAACTCACGGAAATACCAGCCATGGGCCTTCTTTATGTGCTCTAGCAAGTGCTTACGTCTCAACATTCCACGGCCGCAAACTGGGCAACGCCTAGCACCAACCATACGTGACCCCAAGCCCTAAATGGGGCCCACTAAAGCCTTATTTCAGTCTTTCCATAGAAGACACGTTCTTTCAAGAAATCATTAACCACAACCCTATATATCCACGTAGAGCAGACTAGAAACTACGTAGTGGGGCTATGATCGGTGGGTCACGGGGCCGAAAACCAGAGCAATGACGTCTACGGGGCTTTCAACCCCTGTAGGTCTAGTTAAGGGTGTGGTGTACAGGTCCGCAACGGAGAGCCCCCCTTCTACATCAGTAGTTGTCTTCTGGGGCAATCCCTAGTAGCTTCTACAAGTCTTCCGGCTAGGCTAGTGATGGGCTTGTATGCTTCCATGTTTTCTAGTAGGTTTTGTGGAAAGACTTTCTCTCCTTTCAATGCACCAACGAGGCTTGCCGCCATAGACGCTATGCTGTCGACGTCTCCACCAATACTTATTGCGTATAGGACAGCTTTAACGGGGTCTCCATCCGAAGCTATGTAGACGTATAGTGCTGCTGCAACGCTTTCATGTGCAGCAGCCGTGTTACCCAGTTGCCGTGCTACTTGGATGGGGCTAGAATCTAGGAGTCGAGGAATAGCTTGTAGTCTTTTACGGTACTCGGCTACACTGGTCTCTTTAGTAAGGAGGTCTAGTAGGGAAGAAGGCTCAATTCCTTCAAGTGTGTAGTGTAGTGCTAGTGCATGTAAGCGTGCCCCCTCAACGCCAAGTATGTGGGTGTGCGTTACTATGGCTTGTGCTACGGCCATGGATTCAATCATTTTCTTTTCCCGGTAAAATAGTGGTATGGGTGATACACGGATCGCCGCACCATTACCGAAGCTTCCAAGGCCACCATACAAGCTGCGTGCCACAATCCACCATGGCTCACCCTTTCTGAGGCCATAAACAACACTAGCCACGGCGCTACCATAGAATCTTACGGGGTTATCTACCTCTGCTTTACGGGCTAAGAGATCAGCGAAGACCGATGGATTAAACCCGCATGAGCTAACAAGGCTTTCACCGAGAATAAGGGTTGTCTCAGTGTCATCGCTGTAGGCGTAGTATCCTCTAACCTCAACGCCACGTAGCAGTATAGGGTCGTTTAACCATACGCTACTAGGGCTACGAGCCTCATACTCGTAGAGAAGCCCGTAAGTATCCCCGAAGGCTACACCTAGTAATACACCACGGACAAACTCGTCACTTAATGCCATGGTCGGCACCTTGCCGTTTTCATGGACGCTTAGTGGAGGGCCTTGAAGACCACTATTCACGTTGGGTTACAGTAGAAATTCATTTGTAGAATAGGTATGTTGTAAGAGTTGCTCCAGCTCTCCATGTGTATGGTGGAGGGCGCCACTTGCAACTAGATAGTCTCCCTTAGGTGACTACTACACCTCTGGTTTCGTAAAGTTGAGATCCTCGACTACGATGAAGGGCGATTTCGTCGGATACGGTGTCTCCCACCATGATATCTGGAACAATTTCCTTGTCGCACCCACAGCGTTTTGCAGTAACCTGGGTATAGTATCAGCTATGCGTAAACGAGTCACACTACCCTTTACTTCACCCTCCTCTATGTAGAGTAGCGCGTCCCGCGTCACAGTAGAGAACACGCCTTCAACATAGTTCTGGAATCGCGTGTACCAGTTATTTGTGACAAGTAGCCCTCTTCTAGTATCCTGTATAGCCTCCTCTTCACCTAAGTCACCCGGCGGTACAATAATGTTCCATGGACGAGGCATTACAAGGCCAGCATTACCTGTTGATTCTGTTTTCGCTACAGCAGCAGTCTTGCTATTATGCAGTAGGTTCTTTACAACGCCCTTCTCTATAATCGGTTTGGCCCTCGTAGCAACGCCTTCATCATCAAAGCCTGTTGAGCCAGGTAGATCTTTATCGTGTGGATCATCTATTATGGTAATGTACTCACTTCCTATCCTGGATCCTATGCCATGCTTAGAGAAAACCGAGAAGCCCATGATCACAGCTAGTCCACTAGCCATGAAGCCTATATCGCCAAACAAGTTCCCAATAACTAGTGGACTCAGTATGGCACGATACTTCCCAGGTTCAATGCTAACCCTGCCTCGAGAAGCTAATCGCGCGTACTCGCCAGCACGGCGACCAACACCCCTTAGTTCTTTCTCGTTAAGCCTTATACCTGTCCATGCCCAGTGACCACTAAATTCGCCAGCAATAGCCCTTGCATAAGCCTCAACACCACTATGTTCCTCTACCAGCCTAGCCCCCTTACTAGTCACAACACCTCGATAACCATGCGTAAACTCTACCATACCAGCAACACGTACTCCATTCCCAGCGCTAGCTTGAGTCTCATCAATTATAGCCCATGCATACTCGGCAACATCTTCAAGTTTTTCAATAACGTGTTTATCGCATAAACCTTCAAGAGGCCGACCTGTAGGTTCCGGTAATGGGGCATACAATTCGGCTTTCTCAAACGCGTCAATCGTTGAATGTACATCCTCAACTATACGAAGCAGCTGGTCGGGCCGTTGTACATCAGTCTCACTAAAATATGTACGACCATTTCTAGCAAGGTATACGCCAACTTTAACGGAAACCCATGATTGTACTACAGTCACCAAGCTATTGGCGAACTTGGCCATAAAAGATCGCTCATACCCAATAACAAAGCCAGCATCATCGAAGCCTAGTCCAAGAGCCTTCTCTACTGCACGTTCAGCCCCAGACACGAATTCGTCAAAACTGGCCTTCAATAACAAGTCCCTCACAGCCGATCCAGGACAAACAATAGCCCATAAGACCATATAATAGACTTTATCGTGCAAACATCACTGTAAAAAGTGATCCCCAGGTAGTAGCCCAGGACTATTCAAAGCCAGGGCAGGCCAATACGGGTCCTCCTGGGGCTAAGACGGGAACCCCCATCCCTAGAGTCGGGGGCTGCGGCCACAGTCATCCCCAGTTAATGGTGTCATTAGGTTAGTGGTGGGGTTTCTATGTAGTCTATGTTGAGCTCCGTCTTAGGGTCGAATAGCATTACATGTTGTGGCTCTATTAGGATGTAAAGCTTATCCCCTATTGGTGGTCTCTCGTCAGGCCTCGTTACGACTTTTACGGATGCTGCTCCTATAGTTAGTGTCACAATGTTCTCTCTACCCAGTGTCTCTACCATATAGACCTCCGCTGGTATGCTAAGCATATCGCTTCTCGGCTCATAGGATAATCTCGCATTCTCGGGCCTAAAGGCCACTATGACTTCCTGGAGCTTCATGTGCACGAGACGTTCTGCCCGTGAATCCTCAAAACAGTAGCGCGCCTTGGCTATAGTTATACATGCTATCCCTCCACCCAAGTTTTCAACTTTAGCATAGACTATGTTAGAGGGTGGAGATCCAATGAATGTTGCAACAAACAAGTTCCTAGGCCTATAGTATATGTCGTCGGGGCTACCGATTTGCTGTACATGCCCCTTATCAATGACCACTATCTCGTCCGCCATGCTGAGTGCTTCGGCCTGGTCGTGCGTCACGTATATGGCTGTTATACCTAGATCTTTCTGTAGCCTCTTAAGCTCAGTACGTATCGTGAGACGTAACAATGCATCGAGGTTACTCAAGGGCTCGTCGAGCAATAACACTGTTGGTTCCTTCACGATAGCTCTTGCCAATGCTACACGCTGCTGTTGTCCACCACTAAGTTGCGAAGGATAGCGGTCCAGGAGCTCCTCTATATGCAGCATTTTAGCTACTTCGTGTATCTTCTCGTCTATCTTCTCAGGAGGCACTTTCCTTAAACGTAGAGGGAACGCAATATTATCATACACCTTCATGTGTGGATAAAGAGCATAATTCTGGAATACAAGACCAACATTACGCTCATTTGGAGGAAGCTCAGTCACATCCTCTTCATCAAAGTAGATACGACCACTACTCGGCTTGTAAATACCCGCTATAAGGTATAGCATTGTTGTTTTGCCAGAACCACTTGGGCCAAGCAGTGCCGTAAACAATCCATCCTTTATCTCAAGTGTGACCTCGTTAAGGGCTACTACTCTACCAAACCTCTTAGTCACCTTTTCAAGCCTAACACGCACCATACCATTAACTCACCTCCTTAAGCCTTCAAGCCTCCCGAATAGGTTTCAAGTAAGAGCTTTTGCGTAAGTATGAAGAAGAGTATGGTTGGTATGAGGTAGAGGGTACCAGCAGCTGCTATTACGGGGAAGTATGCAGTTTCGAGATCGCGGACCTGGGTTTCAATGAAGGTTGCAAGTGTTGGTATATCTCGGGGTTTAAGAAAGACCCATACATAGATGAAGTCCTCCCAACCTGCCAGGAATGCGAATATAGCTAGCGCTGCTATACCGGGTTTAACTTGTGGCAGTACTATCTTCCACCAAGCCTGGAACCTAGAGGCGCCATCAATTATTGCTGACCACTCTACTTCCCATGGTATTTTATCGAAGAACCCCTTCATAAGCCATATACTCATGGGTATTTCAAGTGCTGCTCTAGCAAAGATTACATACACCATTGCATAGAAGTCCCGAAAGTCCTTGGGTAGAGCCTTTATACTCCATGCGTATATAGCGTACACTGCTATTATTAATGCAACACCAGGGAAAGCGTGAAGCAACAGAATGAGCTGCATTAGTAGTCCTCTGCCCTGGAAACTCATTCTTGAAAAGGCATATCCAGCCAACACACTGGTGAAGACAACAACGAGTGTAACACCAGCAGCTACTATTGCCGTATTAGCTATCACTGTGAGAATATATGTGAAGTCATAGATCTTCCCCGCAGCTGGGGCAACTCTACCCTCAAAGAAGTCTATCCACGGCCTTAGACTATACTCTGTAGCTAGCACCTCCTCAAGACCAAGCATGCCAGGCCTATTGCTAAAACTTGAGAGCACTAGAAGCAGGTAAACAAGTACCATGGGTAGACTTGCAAGGCCTACAGCGAGTGCTAGCACAAGCGAAAGTCTACGGCGGGGAATAGTCTCTACATCCCTAAGCTCCTCTCTTATAACCCCTCCACGCCTCCTTAGTCTCAACCTGGCTAGGAGAGACACTAGACCTCACCCCGCGGCTGCTCCATCATCTGCCTAAACCCCATGATACGCAAAGTTATGAGTCCAAGAATAACACCTATGATAACGAGGAGTGTGGCTGCAGCAGCTGCAAGACCCTGGTTAAGGTCGCCACTAAATGCTGTATTGAAGACAAATAGAGCCCATGTTGTACCCCACCACTTATCAACAACCATCCACTCAATCAATAGGAAGATGTGGGCATAGGTTGTTATGAGGCTTAAGAGCTGCCAAACTGTTACAAAGACTATGTGCCACCTTATTGATGGTAGTAGTACGAATCTAACGATTTGGAGAGTTGAGGCCCCATCAACACGTGCTGCAATTACTTGCTCACGTGGAATACTATGCAAGGCGGAATAGAATACTATCATGCCAAAACTTACACCAACTAAGCCGTTAACATAGATGATGACACCCCAAGCACCCCAGGGCAGAATATCTGGATCAGTACCCCATCCCACGGGCTCATTGAGTAGACCCAACCCCATCAATATATTGTTTAAAAGCCCATACTCACTACTATGGAAGAAGTAGTACCAGAGTAGAGCGTAGACAGCTATTGGCGTCATACGGGGGAGTAGCCAGAGTGTACGGTAGAAGAGGGAGAGCCTTTCCTCCATAAAGTAGGCTGCAAGAGCCAGGAGAAGGCCGACGAAAACGTTTATGAAGAGTGTTATTGAGACGAAGACAAGAGTAGTTAGTACAACCTTAGAGACATTAGGATGGTTCATTATGAGGTAGAATAGGGCTTCAAAGTTTGCTGTAGGCTGACTTAGATCAAACAAGAACTTGTCAAGCTGCCATCGCCTTAGAGGAGTGAAGCTAATGTATATGGAGAGGATAAGCGGGATAAAGTAAAAGATCATTATGAGCGTAAGAGCAGGTCCAAGGAAGAAGGCTAGAAGAACACGTCGCCGATAACCATAGACTGTGCGGGTGACGGTTGCAGGGCGTCTAAAAAATAATCGTGGGAGTTGCAAGACTCTTTCACCCCTTATAAGGAGCTATGGGAAGCTCCAACCGCTAGGTATTTCTCCCCTTATCTCAACAGCGTCTTTGAGGTCAGGGTCTGCCTTTACCTGGCTTATTAGGTAGTTGACTGCTTCATCTGGCTTCATTTCACCACGTAGTACCTTGGAGATTGCATCTGCTAGTAGGTCTGCAAACTTCTTGTAGAATGGGTGTTTTGGCGTTAGGTGTGTATACTCTAACATATAGCTTGCATCAGCGAGGAATTCAACGTTTATCGGGTCTACTGTTGCAGCAACAATGTCTCTTATAGCCTCCTTGACTGTATCCGTTAGATCCAGTTCTAGTTTAGCTAGCTTGTCTACCCATTCCTTGTCGGCTATGAGCTCGGCGGCAGCCTTTCTTACCGGTAGGTGGCTACTAATGATACTATGTATTGCGTTGAGGTCAGGATCACTAGCCTTCACTACTAGGAGGAAGGCAAGCATATGATAGGCCTCCTTCAGCTCATCGTACTTCGGGTTCTCTTTTCCAGCGTTAGCAGCAATGTACCATACGAATGGCTGGCTTAGTGTAACGGGCTTCTGGCCTGGCTCGCCAGCGGGGAATAGCGTGTAGTAGAAGTACTTCTTTACCTCCTCGGGTGTTAGGGGCCTGTTCTCCTTATGGTATGGCTTGGTTTGCCACTCAGTCCAGTGCCATGTTCCTCCAATGAAGACTAGAGTTTCACCATTTACTACTGTTGGGTGTATTTGCTTACCCCAGTCCCACTCCATCATGTTCTCTGGTGTTAGTCCTGCTCTTGCAAATGCGTATTCGACGCTAAACCATTTGTAGATCGCTGGCACATCGAGTACTAGTTTACCCGTTGCTTCATCGTATAGTTTCCCGCCGAAAGCGAAGATGAATTGTACAAGGTCTGGGTGGGCAGTACCCTTACGATGAATCATACCCCACTTGGCACACTCTGTCTCCTTGGCTAGCTTGGCGAACTCGTAGACATCCTTCCAGGTTACCTCGCCTTTCTCGACCTTCTCTGCAAGACCAGCTAGTATATCCTGGCCAGTCTTCTCCTTGATACATGCTGCTACATCGGTTCTCCAGTAGAGTGGCCTAGCCTCAGTATCCTGTGGTATAGCGTAGACTCTTCCCTTCCACTTTACAGCCTCCATGAGGGCTGGGTAGAAGTCTGCGAAGAGATCCTTGTACGCCTCCACGTACTTAGTTATGTCTAGTACTAGCTCGTCTTCGGCAAGAGCAGCTACGTGGATGTAACTATTAGCCATAATATCGGGGTTCTGCTCTTGCTGGTAAGCTGCAAGGTACTCCTCATACATCTCATTGCCGCCACCACGCTCATATCGATGCTTAATCTCAATACGTATATTGATGCCATTTTCTTCTAGGATCTTGTTTAGCCTAGCAGCTGCCTCTACTAGGGCAAGGGATCGCATGACGCTGTTGGGGTCACCTACACCCCATACCACGTATGTTATGGTTCCCGTTACACCGTTAGCTTCAAGGTATCTTGCTATTGTAATTACATCCTTCTCTACGTTACCCGTGAGCTTGAGTTCGGGGACTGCAGGCGTTGGTGTGGGAGATGGTGTTGGTGTTGGGGAGGCAACTGGTGTTGGGGAGGGGCTAGGCGTTGGTGTTGGGGTTGGCGTGGGGCTTGGTGTGGGTGTTTCTGCTGGAGGAGCTTGCATGGTGTACCAAGCTGCTATACCGATGACGATTATTATGATGATTGCGGCTATTGCAACTAGACGAGTATCTACCATGGTGTCTCACCCTTCTCGGAAGAAGGTTATATAGGTATGTGCTGCGTCTTCCCAACGGCTACCTTTGGAGAATCCGACTGCATAGATGCCATGAAGACTTCTTTAAAAGTCTTGCTGAGTTCTGGATGCTAATGCGTAAACTCGTCACCCTTTTTTCCCACCAATAACTTGCTTGCATCCCTTTACGGCCCTAAACACTTAGTTAGGCCTCTCCTACGGGAAGCGGACCCCCTACCTAGCCTATACCAGTAAGCTTATTAGCTAGAATCATATAGCAGGGTTTCGTGTGGACGGTGTGTCCATATGGCGTCGCCTAGCGCGAAAGCGGCAACCATAGCATTCATGGCTATAGTATTTGCTGTTGGTTTCCTACTAGGCTACTACGTCTACGGTACACCATCCACAATGACAGTAACCATCGTGGAAACCATTGTTGAGACTAAGCCATCAACAATAGTGGAGACCTTACCCATTACTGAGACGCTGATCACCACAGTGACTGAGACTAGCATAGTGGAGAAGTCTGAATACATATTAGTTGATGCCACAGGTGTGGAGCATAGGTTCGCTGAGCCCTACGAGAGAGTTGTGTCACTAGCACCATCGATAACTGAGACCGTGTGTCTTCTTGGATGCTGTGATAGACTTGTTGGTGTTGATGATTTCTCAAACTATCCTCCAGAGGTTAACGAACTCGTTGAAAAGGGTGTTGTAGAGCGTATTGGGGGCTATTGGTCACCTAGTATCGAGAAGATAGTAGCTCTAAACCCGGATCTTGTACTGGCTAGTAGTGGTGTACCAGCACATAGACAGCTTGCTGAGCAGTTAAGGGAAGTAGGCATCGATGTTTTCTTCCTCGTATCCGATAGAGCACGTACTGTGGAGGATATAGAGCGCGATATACGTAGTATTGCCCTTCTATTGGGTTGTGGAGACCCCGATAGGCTAATCAATGATATTA
>JALTZQ010000183.1:1663-2368 GCA_027046105.1 Pyrodictiaceae archaeon | reverse complement strand
CATTTACCCCCCCATAAACGTCCTCATGAGCCTTTCAAGGCTGATGAAGGAAGGGATAGGCCCAGGCAAGACGAGAGACGATCATTCAGAAGTGAGCAACCAGCTCTACGCAAGCTATAGTAGGGGAGTAGAACTTAGAAGCCTAGCTGCTATAGTGGGGGAGGAAAGCCTAAGCGAAGTAGATAGAAGATACCTAAAATTCGCTGACCTCTTTGAAAGGAAGTTCCTAAGCCAGGGTGAAAGGGAGAATAGAAGTATAGAAGAAACCCTAGACCTTGCATGGGACGTGTTGTCTGTCCTTCCCGAGGAAGAGCTAACTAACATCAAAGAGGAAACGATAAGAAAGTACCATCCAAAGTATAGATCGGCTTCTTAATATTTAAAAATTACAGGTGATACAGGTTTCTTACGTAATGTTAAGCTCTATACCTAAAATTTTTGAAATCCGCCTATGAGCTTAAACTATAGAGGGTTAGGGTGGCGATACTATGTCGTTTAAGGCTATAGAAAGGGATCCCTTAAGCGTGTCACTCGTAACGTCTAAAAATGCTGTTGACAGCGATAAGATAGAGTTTCTTTTAAGGGTTACTGGCTCTTCATCGTCACGCGGTCGTACAAACGTCGTTTATGTCATTGACGCCAGTAAATCCATGGATGGTGAAAGACTATTCTTTGCTAAACATGCTGCCATTAAATCTCTAGACC
>JALTZQ010000183.1:0-1653 GCA_027046105.1 Pyrodictiaceae archaeon | reverse complement strand
TAATAAAGTTTTGTAGGACTAGTGAAATTGTGTTTGGCCCTGCTAAGCTGGAGGGTGAAGAGACTAAGAGGAATGCTATAAGGAGCATAGCTAAAGTGAAGACATGTCCCGGTACTAATATTGAAGCGGCTCTAATTGATGCTATTGTAGTAGCTAAGAACATGATTTCTAGCTATGGCGGCGTGGGAGTTATAGTATTAATAACTGATGGAGAGCCTAACTATGGTGAAAAGGATCCTCAGAAGCTTAAAGATGCTGTAAAGAAGTATGTGGGAGGAGCCCCTATAACAGTTACTACCATTGGAGTAGGTAGTGATTACAACGAGAAGCTCTTGGTAGAAATAGCTAAGGCTAAAGGTGGAGTAATGGAACATGTTTCTGATGTGGCCGAGATGGATAAGCCCGTGACAAGGGAGGTTTTAAGAGCCTCTAAGATAGTTGCAGCTAACGTTCAAGCCATCATCAAGTCTTCCTTAGGGACGAGAGTTAAAGTGTATGGGTGGGATTATGAAGAGGAGGATGATAAGGTTATAGTCAATATAGGGTCCGTTGCGGCTAGTGAAGTAGTAGAGCTTCCGGGGGAGGTCTTCATAGAGGATGCCATAACATCTCTCGACATGGAAGTTAGAGTTTCGTATGCTGACCCGTTGACTCAGAGGACTTCGTGGAGAGGCCCTCTATTAATATCTCTACCTGTAGGCGAGCCGACAAGCATTAATGACTTTGTAATCTATAAAGTTAAGCTGTTTAAGTCGTTTGAAGACATAAAGAGAGCTCTGGAGAAGAGGGATTATAAGCGGGCGTTAGAGCTTATAGCTAGCGCGGCCGAGACCACGCTTACGTTAGGTGATACTTCGCTACATGAGAGAACCGTTGACATAGCTAGTCTCCTAGAGAAGGGCATGCTCGGTGAAGCTAGCAAGAGGCTTTTCTCTCTTGCCACGGAAGCCCTTAGAGAGAGGGAGGAGTAGCTGGGGTGTTTTCAGTGTCGAGGTTAATCTTAGAGGTTGTACGTAGCCTATTCGAGATACCATGGACTAGGGTCGTCTTGGACCCAGGTACTTATATACTAGGGCGCGATATTAGAGTTCATATCCCAGTAACGGATAAATACGTTTCCAGAAGGCATGCTAGGATCTTCTATAGGGATGGCTCATGGTATATAGAAGATTTAGATAGTTCGAATGGAACTATAGTGAATGGTACTGACATAAAGGGTAAGGGGCCCGTCAAGCTCGGTAAGGGAGATGAGATTATAGTAGGGTCAACAATAATTAAGGTTAATGTGGGGGAGGAGTAAGAGGCTATGTGAATCTTCACCGTGGAAGAGTTGTACTATAGGAGGATAACGTAGATGGTGGGGGAGGGAGGAGCTAGCACTGGGAGGATAAGGGTTTCTAAAAGAGTAGACAAAATTAGCTCTATATATGTAGACCCTCTTGTGAGAGCCTCCATTGTGCTTTCATTATCGTATGAAGCTCGCAAGCACCTTAGCGAATGTAGTCTAAATAGCGTGTTGGAATCTATTCCTATAGCTTCAGGCCGGGATAGGGTATTTGTTGTAAAGCTTGAGAATGCTAAAGAGAAGTTTAGCGCGGAGCTACTCGTTTATAAAAATGTTTTAGTTGCAATACATGTAGTACATGTAGTTGA
>JALTZQ010000182.1 GCA_027046105.1 Pyrodictiaceae archaeon | reverse complement strand
ACCACAATACTAGCCCTAACACTAACCCCCCGGAAACTCTTAATCCTAGAAGCACTAAATCCTACTTAAGCCCATTCCCATACTCCTATCCAGAGTCTTGCCGTTCTTATTATTCTTGTACATTAGCCTCCATGGACTATAAGGTCTTGGCAAATTTGAATTCAATACTATGCTTCTCCTCCTCTACAACAAGTAAGCGTGCCCAACTGGTTTATGAAAGCTCTCAAGAATCTTGGGTATAGTGCGCTTTCTGCTTGTCTATTCTGTTTTTCTCTCCTAAGGCCTATTCCTTAACCTTACCAGGACATATTCATAATGGGATTCCTATGTCTTCCAGCTGGTTTAGGCTATGAAGTATCATTTGTAGGGAAGACCCTAGCCGTAGATGCGGTGGCTTTTAATCCACTCCTCTCGCTCTAATATCTCGCTCACGACTATCTCTCTACGGGTTTTTCTTGACTCTACGTTGATTATAGGATTGTGTCCCTGGAGTAGCATTACTACTGTGGCTTGTAGGAGGCTATAGCTTGCTCTAGCAATGATGGTTTCGGGTGGCTCTATCTTTGCAAGCCTTGTTAGTGGCTCTGTTTTAGCGTATCCTAGTTTAGCTAGCCTTGATACGGGATGAGAGCTCCATAGCTGGTATGCGCCTTTATCAGCTGTTACAAGCACGACGTTTTCGAGGCTTAGTGGATCTATTGAGGGGATTGCTGTATCACATGGTGGTGGAGGTGATGCAAGAATTCTTACTCCCGCATATCGTAGCTCTTCAAGTGCTAGCCCTACAAGTCTATCAAGGAGGGACTTTATATCCCTCTTGCCTGGCTTTAAGGCTTCAGCATAGCGTATTAGCAGCTCAGCTTGGGCACAATAGGGGAGCACTACTTTTGCACCCTCATGGGTGTCGGTGTGAACACCATAGTAGACTAGGTTTGTGTCGATAACTACTGGCTCATCTATGTGTGTAAGCCTGGTAATATTATCGGCTTCTACGAACAATGCGCAGAGACCAGCTAGAGAGGCCAAGCGTTCATCAAGTAGTTTCTCAGCTTCTCCTATAGCACCAACCCATTCTGCCATATCACATACATCATTTACAACAATACGCCAGCCACCAGTACTTAAGGTGATGCCTACACCGCACTTCTTCACCTCATCTTGGACACGGTACGCTAGCTCATTAAGCCGATAAGCGAGAAGTGCTATACTACGTCTTAGAGGAGGAAGCCTACCAAGATAATCCCCTAGGACGCTATCCTCCACGTGTAAACTACGAGGCCCCTGCATCGGGCCGTGAACAGGGTTTATGAGGAGTATTGGCTCGATAAACCTAGGCACAAAAGGATATATTAGCCCACTCCACGGGCCCCAATAGAAGTCTACATGTATGATATCGACATTACACTCCTCGGCTCCATACCCACGCCCAACACCAGCCATACCCATAGCTGCAGCGAGTCTACGAGAACCAGGCGTAGGGACAAGAACAACACCTTTAGACCCGAGAATACCACATAACTGCTCAATAAGCTTACGGAGAGCTCTCTCAAAGATGCCAGGTTCACCAGTATGATAACAGTCAATAACCTTAATCCTAGGCATAAACTTAGCCAGTAGATCCTTAACTTTGCCAGCTAAGCCTATACTGCGAGACGTGTACACAAGCCCAATGCAATCAACGCCATATTCCTCCCAGAGCCTACCAGAAACAGATACAACAGCCTCAACAACACCAGGGCCAACACTCAATGCGATAAGTCCTACACGACCACAATCCCTCAATGCATTAAAGCAGTGAAACACCAAACAATACCCCCTCCTTCAAGGATCCATAGATAGAGTATACGAAATCAATACTACACCTCTTGTAGACACCTCTTCTACGATAAAACTTATGCGTGGGATTCTCTTACTTGTGCAGAGCCCTCCTCGACGAATATCATTGCCTTCTAGCGATAATAAGATGGCTCAGCTAGCTTTGCCCAGCGGTAACCGTCAACCCTAACCTCAATCTAGCCTTAGCCAAGATCCTTGTATGGCCCGTATTCTTCGCCTAGGTCTATATGACCCAAGGAAACGTCTAACCTAAAGAAAAGAGGAACTATTCTGCAACCAACTTGCCATGATGAGATGGTGTGACTTACGGTTTTTACTCATGGCGAAGAACGCTGTAGATCATTGAATCCGATCTACCTCTATGTAGAATTTATTTTTTACCCCTTGCCATGGCCTTGGAAAATTGGTTGACTTACATGCCTAACGGCATACCATTGCTAGGCATTGCCGTGACACATCTCCATCCTGGAGCAGGACGAACACCTGGCATTGTTGACTTACCAGTTGTAAGGGATAATCTTGGCTACCCCCTCGTCTTTGCCCAGAGTGTAAAGGGGGCACTCAAAACCCGTTGTATGAAGGAACAGAAGGGTAACGGTAGTGAATGTAAGTGTTTCTTTGGTGGCGAGGTTGGGGAGGGCGAGAAAGGAGCTGGGGCCATTACCATTCTCGACCTAGTACCCATAGCGTTCCCTGTCGCTAGTGCTGATCGTGGCTTCGTATACGTGGCCTCGCCAGTTCTTCTCTCTCGTGCGACAGCGATGCTCAGCATACTAGATTCACCTTATGCAAGCCTGTTTCGTAAGCTGGCTGAGGAAGCCCGGAATGCTGCACTAGCTGGGCTAGGGTTTAAGGAGGGCGATACCGTCTACATAACGACGCTCGAGTTGAGTGTCGACAAGAGTATTAGCCTGGATCAGGCTACCCAGGAGCTTTTCAATGCTCTTGTGGATACAGCTGCAACTATGCATCCCATGGCTAGTGCACTCCGTGATAGGTTAGTGGTGGTAGGAGACGACAAGGCACCCAGCATCATTGACAAGGCTTTGCTAAGAGTTACTCGTGTAAGGCTCACTAGAGACACGAAGACTGTAGCACAAGGTGCACTATGGACAGAGGAATACATTCCCCAAGGCACGGTATTCCTAACAGCGGTTGTGGCTAGCAACTATATCAATGAGTTCTGCAGTAACTTGTGTAAGGATGCAAGTGAATGTCTTGAGAAGGCCAAGAAGTTCTTGAACCTGAATGGAGAGCTACCAGTGTTTATCGGTGGTAAAGAGACAGTTGGCAAGGGACTCATAGTGTTTCGAGTTCTTGCTAGGCATGGAGAGCACGGTTCGAAGTAGTATGTGGGGGCTAGACTATGGGCTTTAACCCAGTGGTTAAAGCTGCTGAATATGCTTTAAACTTGTACGAGGGGCTTCGAAGAGCACTTAACTTGCGTGAAGGGGAAAGGCTTGTAGCACGGGGGTTGAGGGCTAGAGCACGCGATAGTCCCTCGTTTATTGTGGGTTCAGGCTTGTTACCTGCTACCGCCTTTATGCTTGCTAGAAGTGAACACCTAGATCTCATAGACGCAGCTTATAGCCTCTTAGATGGCGGTAGTGTTAGCGAGGAGTCATTAGAGAAACTTAAAGGGAGCATCGACAAGGAGGGTGGAGGCTACGAGATCCTAGCTGCTGTAGTCGCTAAGACCCTAAACGATGCCGGAATCTGCAAGTTGTCGGGTCAATCAGTTGCAGTAGAGCTTGCAAAATGCCTCACTGGTCAAGTAAAGGGGAACCAGCTCCTTATTGCTGAGAGACTTGTACTCGAACTACTCCAAGAGTTTAAGAAGTACGTCGAGGCATTCACGGATCATAAGGAAAGAGGCTAGTACATCATGACTCAGCAGATTAATTTAAATTTAGTGAGTGAAATCGACAGACTATATAGAAGCAACTACTTCGTTGCTAGACTAGATTTTAAGGCATATACACCGTGGGCCGGTGGTTGCTCGACAACAGAGACCATCAGGGTACGGAACGGCCATGTAATCGACGTGTGCCTACCGGAAGCCAAACACCTTGTAGGCCGGGCTCGCTGGCTGGCTCGTATAGCAGCGGCAACAGTACTCGGAGGCGCCAAAGAATACAAGGATGTAGAAAATGCGTCTAAAACACTCCTAGGTTCAACAAATAGCGCATCACCCTTCACCATTACCGTGACTCCTCACGTTAGCCGTGTCCAGCTTGTAAAGCAGCTAGATAGAGCGCTAACTGGCATCAATTGGGGTCGAGTAGAGTTAAACGACCTTCTTGGGAGGATAAGCCAAGCATTCAAGGCCAAGGGGTTCAGGGAGCTAGCGAGGAATGTGAGACTAAACTTAATGGTAAGAGGGAGAAGAGGTGCCAGCCTTGCGGGAGTCATACCATTACCGCCAGAAGCTATCAAGGGATTTACGGTCGAGGTCTATCGGAGGCCCGGCAATTCGAGAAACACTTTGCAATATGTGCCTGCTTTGCTAGCATTGCTTGCCGTGACCCCTCTCTTGGCTGGCTTGGGGAAGATGACTAGTAGAGGGTTCGGCCGTTTTTGTCTAGACAGGTACTGGCTAGCACAGGATTTATCTAAGCAAACATCAAGTAAAGCCATTAGTATCCTAAAACTAGCCATGTGCAATAGTCTTGAACACCTGGATGAACGGAAAGCCGTAGACACTATTTGGTCCCTCTTGGAGGGCGTTGGAATCCTCTTAGTAGGGTCAAGGAGAGGGGCAGGTCATTCACAGACAAAGGTGCCTGTAGCGAGCCCTGACTGGATAAAAGCAGTAACTGTGAAAGGAACCATAACTGACGCACTTACCCGGATAGCCAAGGCGACAACAAAGCAATGCTGGAAAAGACTACTTGGTCTGAACATTAAATCCCCCGGTGCTAACATCCACACATGGATTCTTGGGCTCCCACGGCTACAAGAGAGTGGCGGCTACGCCCTACTCAATATTGCCCAAGTAGGTGATGTTAGGTGTGTTAGTGCAAGGGTGGAGAAGAGAATAGGTAGTCGAACCAAGATTAGGCCTCCCGGCATTGAGGGAAGGAGGCTTAGCAGTATTCACACATTCCCGCTTCCAAGTCGAGGCACTACAACGGTAACAATGGTAGTTGGCTACAAGGCTTATGACTTCGTTTCACTACTTAGTAATGAACAGCAGCTTTATCATGTCGGTTCCTACTTTGTCGGAAGAGATAGAGGGCGCATGTCATTTGAAAAGGACTCTTGCCAGCGCTATCACGTGGTTCGTGTAATGCACCTAGCCCAGCTTGGACAACGCGATATACCTAATCCGTGCGGTAGGGACTGTAGAACAGTGGGACATAAGGAAAAGGCGGGCGTCCTCACGCCACAAGGCCATATAGTCGCCGTATCTAGACCTAAGGAGTTAGTTGATGTCGTATTTGAGGCTGCTTTGGAGCTTATAGCTACAGCCATTGCAAGGGGGTGCTAAAGAGCCTTGAAGCAGGGATCTGCACTTTTACAACTTGTCTATAGGGGGTGGGCTTTAAAAGTACTTAATGCACTTAGTGGTCTCAGTAATAATGTTGAAGCCAAGGATAAGCTTGAAGCGTTGAAGAAGGAGAGGCGTAAACTTGCTGAGGAGATTGTAAGGGAGTTTACAGGTAATAGTCTCCGTGTTAGGCTTGAGGAGGCTAGGAAGTATGTTGATAGGGTCGTGAAGTATGTGCGAGCCAGTGGTTATGGAGTTGCTTTGATTCGAGCAGTGGTTGAAGAGGAGTCGAAGCTTCTTGTACATGCTTCGTCCGGTCTCTTAGAATCAGTGTTCGAGGTTGGCATGGCATGGGATCATGTGCTTGATCTTCCCTTCATACCCGGGTCGAGCATCAAGGGTGCGGTTAGGAGTATTGTGGAGGATCGAGACTTCCAAAGAGGTCTTGTCTACGAGTTGTTTGGGAGCCAAGAGGGCATGGGGTGCCTTGTGTTCCTCGATGCGTACCCTGTAGAGGTGCATGGTGGTAGGCTACTCGAGATCGACGTTATTACTCCCCATTATTATCGTGGTGGTGAGCCCGTAGCCACAGAGCTTGATGCTCAGCCCGTGCCAGTTGTACACGTGGCAGTAGCACCTGGTACTGTGTTCGCCTTTCCTGTAGCCTATAATTGTAGTGAACATGTACTTGCTAAACTTGGTCAAGCACTGAAACTTAGGGCACAGCCACAAGCCCTTGTACTAGCAGTTCTAGTTGGGCTTGGGCTTCGAGCAGGGCTAGGTGCTCGTACAACTCGTGGGTATGGTGTGTTTCGGGTAGTTGGTTTTGAAGCCTATTAAACTTGGGTAAAGGGTGGGGTCTTGGCTGTGGAGGAGTCTTGGCTCAATAAGCTGCTTAAGGCCAAGATGGTTTCACTTCTCCACGACCCACCTTACAAGCTATGGGTGATAACCGCGGCATTTGCGGTGAAGGATAGCCGTGTAGGTAGAGTACTTGCACGGAAGGAGACTAGTGAAAGAGTTGTAGGCGATGTGTATGATGCGTGTCGGGGTCTTGTACAGCTAGCTGTGCACGGCTCTACGAGGGCTCACGAACTTGAAGCTTGGGCTCTAGCTGTGAATGTTCTCTCTGGCATTGTTGATAGTAATGAGGTTACCGAGTTCTGGAAAGTAGTCGAGCATGCTGATGGGCTAGCATCGGCTTTCGATAGATGGGTATTGCCGCCAGAGGCGGGTGAAAGTGGCCGCATTGTACCCCCAGAAAAGATCGTTAACCAGTTAAACCCTGTCTTCGGGCTACCAGTCTCCCGTGCTCCAAGCCCAGAAAAGATTTGCGCCTATGTTAGGGAGCTTAATGCAGCTGTACAGAACGCCTATGAGAAGGGAGACTTGACACTAGCCTATCATACTCTCTATGCCCTCCTCGAGCCCCTATGGTACATCACCGTTGGTGGTCCTTACGCGTCGCCAGCTGATACGCGTGTCCCGACTCACACCGTGTTTGATCACCTCTACGCTACCGCAATGGCAACTAACTGTATTGATCCTCTAGAACCTTCAGCAAGCCATCAATGTAGCCTCCTCTATGTAGATCTGGCGGGTGTACAAGAATGGTTGCAGGCTGCTCGACGTACTGGTGATATGTGGGCGGCTAGCTGGCTAGCCTCAGCACTAGCCTGGGCCTCAATAGTGGAGCTTGTCGGGATCTATGGACCAGATATAATGGTGTTGCCCACGGCTAGGCTTAACCCGTTTTACCTATCCTGGCTTTATTCAAAACTTTTAGAGCGCGGAGCCAAGGAGGCAGTAAAGAGGCTCGAAAAGGTAATCGATAAGTTAGGGCTTAACCTAGTGCTAGCTCGAGAGGATGACAAATTACCCTATGTGCCAAGACACGCCCTTATGCCCGTAACTGCTACGCTCATACTGCCCAGCCACGTTGATCCCGAGATGGCTGCTAGGCTGGTAAGGGAGCACTATGATACTGGTTGGGAGAAGCTAGTCGAGGATCTAAAAGCCATATTACCGGAGAAAGCTCATAGCCTCCTTGACCGTTTAGCAAAGGAGCCACCGCTACCCATACGTGTAGCGCACGTAACCGTTAGTAGTGATGACAAAGTATTCAGGAAATTAGTGGCGAACCTAGGAACACCATTTACTGAGAAGCCTGAAAGGCTCCTCTATGCCTATGCGCTCTCTAAGCTCGGTGAGCTAATTGAGAGACTAGGAAGGGCCACAATTAGGCCTGGCGTAGCCTACTCGGTCGAAGCTACATGGCAAGCCTGGATGAACAGTAAGAGGTACCGTGAATGCACAATGTGCAGCGTTCGCCCAGCCCTTCCCGAGGGGTCACTAAGCGTTCTACGGGAAGAGGGTGTTGTCGATGAAAACGAGTATCTGTGCCCCTACTGTCTAGTCAAGAGGCTTATGGCTATTGGTAGGCTTCCCTCCGCCTACACTCTGGTTGCGGTTGGGGAAGCTGCAACAGCTAAGCCAAGGCCACCGGCACCTCCAGTTAATGTGCTTGCCTCTCTTGATACTTTCATTGCACTCTGCAAGCTGGCAGGTATTGAGTGTAGCCCTGACTCAAACGATGTAGTTGATAAGCTGAGGTTGTTCGAAAAAGCCTATCATAGTGTTAAAGTGCCAGAAGGTTGTGAGAAGCCCAAGAACTTTGCTGACGTGCTTGAGCTCTGGTTTCGAGGTGCCCGGAATCGTGATTGTGCAGTCAAGCTTGTCATAGACACAGTTTCACAGCTCACTAGCAAGGAAGTGTCTAAGGAGGAAGTTGAGGAAGCATTCAAGCTCTCTACAAGATACTATGCCATTGTATATGCTGATGGTGATAGCATTGGTGATGCCCTTAAGGGTAGACTGGGAATGAATGAGGAGGACACTACAACATACTGGCGTAAAGTTCTTGAGGTAGTGAAGGATTCCGAGGCAAGGAAAAGGCTAGAAGAGCTTGATCCAGCCACCATAGTGGCGAAGGTAGTTTCAGAACTAGGCTTGAAGGGTAAAGCGAGAACCCCCACAACTATACCAACGCCAAGCTACCATGCAGCTCTCTCGGCCTCCCTTATGGCAGCCGCACTTGCTGATAGTGCGGTCGTGGCTGAGCTCGGGGGCGTGGTCATTTATAGTGGTGGTGACGACCTAGTAGCTCTTCTACCAGCTAGGTCGCTAAAGGTGTTTTCTAAGCTTGCCAAGGCAACAGCTACACACCCAGTTAGGTTAGGCAATAGGAGTCCGTGGACCCCCTATGTAAGGATTCATGGATTAGTTGGCATCCAGGCAACTAGCGCTACATGGGTAGATGCAGTGGTTTCATCAAGGAGAGGGTTCTGGGGTCTTGATACTGGTGTGTCTGGCTTTTATCTACTAGGTGGCTTGATGCCCGTAGCTGCACCAGCAGGACTTGGTAGAAGCTATGCTATCACACTCTCCCATTATCGTGACCCACTTTTGCTAAGGGTTAGAATCGCTCGAGTCCTTGAAAAGATCGGTAAAGAAGCTGCTGGGCTACGCAAGGATGTAGTAGCAGTACTTTATGGTCGTGGCGGGCTACGGGAGGAGGCAATAGGGCTAGCAAGGAATACACCACACGATAACACTCATCTTGGCCTAGACGTTGGGAAGGCAGTGGAGGCTGTGGCTGCCCCCATGACAATTGTGGCCTCAATAGCCTACTCAGTACTCACTAACAAGAACGCTACCAGTCCTCCAAGACCACCAGTCGTGTTTACGACTAGCCTTGTCCCCGATCTTACAGCCATGGTCTCCAAGCTCCCCCATATAGTCGAGAAGCATAATGCCATTCTACTGGAAATGCTACTTCGCAAAGTATTCACGAGGAACATAGATTACGGTGAAGAGGGAAAGGCGGAAGAAGCAGCCATAATGCTGCTTGAAGCAGCCAAGTACTGGCCTAAAGGAATCCTTGAGGGCACTAATGGTCTTGTCAAAATCCTGCAATCGATCATCTCAGCCTCGAGGTAAGGGAGAGAAGGTGATAAGCATGACCATGTTAACTCTCGTTCTTGAGGCTCTAGGCCCGGCACGGCCAAGATGGTGGGGCGACTTCACGCCAGCGGTACGAGGCCCTATAGTTCATGCTAGTGTAGCCCCTATACCAGTGCCGTTGCCTTCAACCATTGCTGGGGCTTTAGCGTCATCCCTTATAGCTGCTAATGCAGATAAACCACATTGTAGCCACGACTCAAATGACCCCCTTGCTTGCCAACGGATTACGCTGAAGAGGCAGGGAGTAACAAGGATCCGAGGCCCCATTCTCTGGCTCCAGGACCACTATCATAGTGATGGTGTACCACTTATACCGCTACGTGACCCTAGGTTAATAGCATTAGACAAGAGCTGTACTGTCTACCAAGTAGAAAAGGGGTCAAGGATAGGTATTGCCCTTAGTAGAACTAGCAAGGCTGTACTTGAAGGCCTCCTCTATAGTGAAGAGTTAGCATGGGCAATAGTTGATTCAAAAGGCGTTGCACATCCCTACAGGTTAGCTGTAGAGGTGGAGGCCGACCCAGGTATTTTAAGAAAAGTTGCAGCCTTGCATCTTGGTGGTGAACGCCAACTACACCAGGTAACAGTGGTCAATGAAGATCTAGTGCGCCAAGCCTTAGCCAAGACCTGGGCCAATGCCTGGCAAACCCGTACAAACCAACTCCTAGTAGCCATTGTTACACCAGTACTTCTTGACCCTAAGACCACCAAGTACGTAGATATTCTAAACCCTTTCAAGACCTTTAGTGAAATCGTGAAGCAGCTCCTCGAAGAGATAGGTGTTAAACCCCTGGCAATAGAGCCAATGACGAGATGCGCTATTGCAGGTTTAGCACCAGGCTACGACATGGCATTAAATCTACCGCGACCATACTATCCAGCTATACTTCCAGGATGCATAGTAAGGATTGAGGGCAGCCAGCTTAATCCAGTAACACTTTACGAGGAAGGGCTAGGCCTCTATACTGATCTAGGCTGGGGCACTATAGCACCATTACCACTAAGGTTTGAAAACTGCATAAAGGAGGCCTAAGCCTTTACCCAGACAATAGATTTTTCAACTCTTGCTGTCTCAGTTCCTTGACGCCATCATCTAGGCTAGGGATGAGAGTATTAGGGCTGCCTCTCTGAGTAATGCTGCTTCTCTCTTACAGCCTCGGCTCCAGGCTTTCTCCGCCAAGTCCTTGATCATCGAGGATACAAGGCTTAATACTATATCCTGAACATAACCCTCCTGGAAAACATTGGGGTCCACCGCCTCCTCCATAAAACCTAGGATCTCGGATAGCCTTCTGCACTCTCTGCTAATGCATTGGTTTGAGCAAGCATCTGCTACCAGTGTTAGGGCATGCTCCATTAATGAAACCATACTTCTTCCCCACGGGTCTTTCAATTACTTATCAAGCCCTAGCCCGAGGGGGTTAGTGGTGTTGTTCCCGTTCTTGCTCCATGGATGCCCCTAGTTTATGGGGAAGAGGAAGCTCCACCATTATCCTCTTATCCACCCATACCGCTAACGTGTTGTCATCCATATCCATTACGGTGTATGCTTTCCATCTCTGAGAACTATCCACTCTAACGTAGAGTCCCCCATAGCTAAACCGGTAGATTGTATAGGGTTTCCATGTGTGTATATGGCCGCAGAATACTAGCTTAGGCCTAGCCTCCTCTACTGCTCTAGCTACAGCTCTTACCCGGTCATCGATGGTCATGAACTCGTATTCGGGTAGGGGTAGCTTAGGCGAATCATGCATCAACAACACGTCAACTCTGCCTCGAAGCCTCCTAGCAATCCTTACGTACTCGTCCGGAGTCTTCCTAGGTACAC
>JALTZQ010000181.1 GCA_027046105.1 Pyrodictiaceae archaeon | reverse complement strand
TTTTGGTGGCTGATACTTGGTGAAATCTATTGGAAGGTATTCTGGTTCATCCACCGACTTGTAGCATGAAAGCTGTACGTCTCTTGGCAGGTCGATGAGAGTAGGGCCAGGTCTTCCCTCAACTGCAAGCCTGTATGCTGTTCTTATGGCTGGACCAGCTTCTTCTGGTCTTCTAACCTGGTAAGCAAACTTCGTTATTGGCGCTGTTACACCTACAATATCCGTCTCCTGGAAAGCATCGCGGCCAAAGACCTTTGTCGGTACTTGCCCAGTAATAGCTAACATGGGCGCAGAGTCGAAATAGGCATTAGCTATACCGGTTACTAGGTTTGTAGCACCTGGACCACTTGTTGCCAATGCTATTCCTGGCCTACGAGCTACTCTGCCATAGGCATCAGCTGCATGTGCTGCTCCCTGCTCGTGACGAAACATATAGATTTCAAAGTCCTCGAGCGCTAATGCGTCAAAGAGCCCCATTATGCTACCGCCAGTTACACCAAAGACCCGGGTAGCACCTAGCTCTTTTAGAACCCTAGCTATATGATCTACTACGCGAGTTCCATCTCCAGCTGCACCCCTTAAGCAATGTTTGGCATCAAAACCACCTCCAGCTAGGAAGCCCGCCAGTCCTGGGGCGTCAAGCAGCCCCGCCTACTAGCTTCCCCTATTAAAACCTTTTCCATATAGTTCTAAAATGTAAAAAGCAATATTTAAATAGACAGCTGTGGGTTCCCGGTGTCCCTGGTTTTAGTTAAGAAATCGAAGCCTTCCTTACTAGATAAGGAGACGGGGTGTAGTTGGAGATGGAACTCGTATAAGAGTCTTTGATACAACACTTCGCGACGGAGACCAAATGCCTGGAGTAGAGCTCGACTTCCACGACAAGATGGAGATCCTACGAGCCCTTGACGAACTTGGCGTTGACGTGATAGAGGCTGGATTCCCTGCCTCCTCCGAAATCGATTACAAGACCGTGAAGACAGCTTCCCAGGAAGCTTCTAAGGCTAAGATAGCTGCCCTTGCGAGAGCTCATCCACGTGACGTAGATGAAGCTGCAGCAGCTGAAGCACACGTAATCCATGTGTTCATAGCTACCAGTGATGTACATTTGAGGTACAAGTTGAGGATGACTCGGGACCAAGTAATGGAACGAGCTATTGAAGCTATTGAGAGGGCACGAAGCTATGGAGCCACCGTCTTATTCTCGGCTGAGGATGCAACAAGGAGTGACCTTAGATTTCTTGTAAAGGTGTATCGTAGTGTTGTGGAGGCTGGCGTTGGCTACATAAATATACCGGACACTGTAGGTGTAGCGACTCCTTGGTACATGGAATGGCTTGTTAGCCTTGTAAAGAGGAGTTTACCGTCTAGAGTCTGGATAGACGTGCATTGCCATAACGATTTCGGCATGGCGACTGCTAACACGCTGGCTGGCGTGAAGGCAGGAGCAAATGGTGTCCAAGTCACTGTAAACGGGTTTGGTGAGAGGGCTGGTAATGCTGCATTAGAAGAAGTTGTAGCAGCATTACATTACTTGTTGGGTCGTAGTACTAGTGTTAGAATGGAGCTATTAACACCTATATCACAGCTTGTAGCGAGCAAATTCGGCATAAAAATACCTCCAAACAAGGCAATTGTAGGGTATAATGCGTTTGCCCATGAGTCTGGTATACATGTACATGGTGTGTTAAAGAATCCTGCAACTTATGAGCCATTATCGCCTGAGGCTGTTGGTAATCGTCGACGAATAGTCCTGGGACGCCATAGTGGTCGTGCCTCTGTTGAATGGGCTCTCCAGAATATTGGTGTGGATCCAGAGCCAGCACTTGTAGAATTTATCTTGGATAAATTAAAGGAGAATGCGCCAAGGATGAAAAAGGTCAGCGAGGACGTAATAATTCGTTGGATAAACGAGTACATGGAGTGCTGCACTGGGAAATCCTACCAAGTACATCTGAGTTAATGAGCCTGCTATATTTAACCAACGGCTAGGGCCTAATGTGTTCAATTAGCTCTTATACTATTGATTGAGGTTTGCAAGGCTCTGAACAACTCTCTAATGGTGGTGGGTTTCCCTTGGGGGTTCCACGAGTACTAGTCATACCAGGCGATGGCATAGGCTCTGAAGTGGTAAACGCTGCTCTATACGTGCTTGAGAAGACTATGGAGGTGCATGAGGTAGATCTTGAGATACGTTATGCGGAGGCTGGAGACCTTGCCGCTCGTGAACACGGTGAACCATTGCCAAAAGAGACGCTACGTTTAGCTAAGAATTGGGCTGATGCTGTGCTTAAGGGTCCTATTGGAGAGACTGCACGTGATGTAGTGATTGTCTTGAGGAGAGAGCTGGGGGTCTATGCTAATATTCGTCCAGCTCGTAGTTTCCCTGGGGTTACAGGTATTGCGCCGATAGATATGGTGATAGTGCGTGAGAATCTAGAGGATGTTTATGCGGGTATAGAGTTTAGTGTGCCCGGTGCCGCGTTTGCCGTAAAGGTGGTGACGGAGGAGGGTACACGACGAGTAGCACATGTAGCTTTACGTTACGCTTCTACACGTACTGGTCGTGTAACTATTGTCCATAAGGCTAATGTGCTACGTGTTGCCGATGGCTTATTCCGTGATGTGGCACGCCATGTCTTGGAAGAGGCGGGGATTGTTGTTGATGAGATGTATGTTGATGCTGCTGCAATGGAGCTAGTTCGTAACCCTTCACGCTTCGATGTAGTACTCACTATGAACCAGTATGGTGATATCCTTAGTGATCTAGCAGCCCAGGTTGCTGGAGGGCTTGGATTAGCTCCTTCAGCAAATATAGGTGACGGGAAGGCCCTATTCGAGCCAGTACATGGTGCTGCATGGGATATTGCTGGGAAGGGCGTAGCTAATCCGACCGCAATGATCCTCTCTGTAACCATGATGCTTGAGTATCTAGGCTACCATGAAGCCGCTTCAAGGATAGAACTAGCTGTAGAGCGTGCACTAGCAGCAGGTTTCAAGACCAGAGATCTCGGTGGATGGTTATCCACAATGGACTATGCTAAGGCTGTGGCCAGGTTCATCAGATAGTCTCCTTAGAGGTGCCTAGCATGGTTAGCCTCGCACAGAGAATTATAGAGGAGCATGTGGTTGAGAAGACTAGGAACGACCTAGGACCTGGCGACATTGTTGTAGTTGAACCTGACGCAGTATTGGTGAATGACGTTACTGGGCTTTTGGCACTCCGTGTACTAGAGGAGACTGGAGCCGATAAGCTCGTTGATTGCTCCAAAGAGAGGCCACGAATAATAGTGGCCTTTGACCACTATAGTCCACCACCTACAGCTGCAATTGCTACAGGGCATAGGCGTTTAAGGCTTTTTGCTAGGAGACATGACTGCATCTTATGGGATATTGGTCATGGTGTGATGCACCAGGTTGCCGTAGAGGAGCTCGTGGAGCCAGGTTGGCTTGTCCTTGGTGCTGATAGCCATACTATAACCTACGGCGCCCTCTCGGCTTTCTCAACCGGGATAGGTAGTACAGAGGCAGCTTATGTAATGGCTACTGGGAGGCTCTGGTTAAGGATTCCAGAACCACTCTATGTTAAACTTGAAGGCAAACTGTCTAGAGGTGTTACAGGTAAGGATTTTGTACTAAGACTTTTAGGTATTTTAGGTGGTGATGGCGCTGTTTACCGGAGTGTAGAATTTCATGGACCCGGTGTTACGACACTACCAGTTAATGATAGGTTAACTATAGCTAACATGATGGTTGAAGCAGGGGCTAAGACTGCACTCTTCCCCTTCGACAAGACAGTGGCTGAATGGTACCAGGCCGTGCGAGGCCATGAGCCCCCTAGAGAAGCTAAAAGGCTTAAGATTGAACCAGGACCTGGGGAAGACAACCTAGAACTAGATCTTAGTGAAACCGTTCCCATGGTTGCTAAGCCGCCAGCACCCTATCACGTAGCTCCTGTGGAGGAGGTTGAGGGTCTAGATGTAGATCAAGTATTCATAGGGAGCTGTACTAATGGTCGTTACGAGGATTTAGAGGCTGCTGCAAGGATTCTCAGAGGACGCAAAGCTCGTGTTAGGCTTCTAGTAGCACCAGCTAGTAGAAGGGTTTATGAGAAGGCTTTGCGCACCGGATTGCTAAAGGTGTTTCACGAAGCTGGCGCTGTGATAGTGCCACCGGGTTGTGCAGCATGTTTTGGCGCTCATATGGGGGTCGCTGGTGAAGACGAAGTAGTGGTCTCTACTAGTAACAGGAATTTCCCAGGCCGTATGGGGGCTCCAAGCGCCCAAGTCTATCTCGCCTCACCCTTCACAGCTGCAGCTACCGCCATCAAAGGCAAGATAGTAGATCCTCGTAGTCTAATTAACTAAAAAACACTGAGATGCCATCAAAACTTCCACCCTAAAAGATAGCGTCGTCATCTATGAATGTTTTTGATGAAACATAAACTGTCATTAATCAACACCATGAGCGTGATAATGTATAGGTCTAAGAGAACGGAATCTACTTAACTAGAGCAAGGGACTAGGATATAGGTCTCAGAGATTCCTCTATGAGCCTTACTAGTTTGTGATTTAATCTTTCTCAATAGTCCTTGGTGTTATTAGCCATTGGGGATGCTCTCTAATATCTTCAATACTACGAGCTGCGATTATGACTTCTTCTACATGGTATTCTCGTGGGAGTAGTCGTGCTGCTTTTTTCTCAGTCTCTCTACGTATCTTTTCAGCTTCAGCTAGCGTTAGTATTGACCATTTCGCCTCTGCTAGCACTGCTTTCCTTGCTGGAGGGTTGAGTAGTGCTATGTCTATTTCCTCGCCTTTGTGCTCTAGACGCCCTACCACTGTGAAGCCTTGAGGTGCTAGCTTGTCGAGAAGATAGTTTTTAACTATTTCCTCCCACGCGTGTGCTGTGTAGATGTCTAATTGGCTCATGACGTGTTTGTGTGCTTCTGTGTAGGCCTCTACTTCTAGGAGCTCAGCTACCGGCTCTACAAGGGTATACCATGTTCTTAACACGGGATCCCTTATACGGTATCTCCCCCTCTTCTTGAACAATGGCGTCTCCTTCTCCACTATACCCAGTTGCTCTAATACGTATAGGTACTTACTTGTATGGCTAGGATCGAGCCCCGTCACTTGTGCTATTTTTGCTGGTGTATCGTATCCTTTCGCTAATGCTGACAATACGGCACTATACGTGTGGGGATCTCTAAGTTCTTCCCTCAATAGAAGCTCCTTCTCTGTAGGTATTGGGGCACCGGGACTTGTTATCAGCTTCTCTATAGCCTCGTCTATGGTTTTAGTATTTCTCACCAAACAGAGATAGTAGGGTATTCCTCCCACTAAGGCGTATAGTCTAACACGATCCTCTGATGACATCCTCTTTACGATTGGTGCTACGTGTTTATATTGTAGGGGTTTGAGTTTGAGCCGTATAGTAGCCCTGCCATAGAGGGGAGCACCTCCACCTAGCACACTATTCTCCATCACACCTACGAGGCTACCTGATATTATGACGAGGAGCTTTGTCTCCGACAGCTTACTATCTATGAATTCTTGGAGCTCACTGAGGGCTCTCGGGCTACTCCTAACCCAATAAGTGAACTCATCTAGTACAATAACTACATCGCCTTTCCTGGATAGAAGCTCTAATAGATCCCCGAGACTTTGGGGACGAAGCCTTGCTATGAGCTCATCTCCAAGCTGTCTTGATGCTGTCTCGGCTAATCTCCGCAAATTGTACTCATGGCTAGCGAGATGTGCCAAGTAGTATACGTGTGGTACGCTAGTTCTACGAAGCCATTCCCATATGAGCCTTGTTTTACCTATACGTCGCCGACCATAGACTATTACAAGTCCCGGCCTATTATGCCATGCATTTTCAAGCACTTTTAGCTCAGCAAGCCTGTCGGCAAAAGGACAAACTCCACTCAAGCTGCCGGGCACCCAGAGTATACTACCCGGTCTGCCCGGGAGACAAAGGTTATGTTGTTATGGAGGTGTTTGTTTAGGTTTGGGGGAGTATTAGTGACGCGGCAAGCCCCATGTAGATTGCCGCAACACTTATGTCTACAATTGTTGTAACGAGTGGTGCTGACACGGTTGCTGGATCAAAACCTAGCCTCCTAGCTACTATGGGTAGGAAGCTTCCAACAAGGTCAGCAAACAAGACTACCGTAAAGAGGGTTGTTGCTACTGCTACTGCTATACGTATTTCACCAGCGACTAGCATGCTAAAGGTGAAGCCAAGTACGCCCATGATAGCTCCTACTATGGTTGCTGTCGCAGTCTCCTTAGCTATTACCACGAGAATATCACGTAGACTATACTCGGATATCTCGCCAAGAGCAAGGGCACGAATTATTGTTGAGGAGGCTTGACTACCCACATTACCCCCTGTATCCATTATGAGTGGTATAAATGCTGCTACAATAGCTATCCTAGATATGAGGTCCTCGTAGGCCTTTAGGATATTAGCTGTCACACTTTGTATAACGTATATGAGGATTAGCCAGATAACACGAGAACGCACAATGTCTACGACTCGCGCCGTAAGGTAGCGTTCGCGAAGCCTAGCAGCACCACCTAGGAGAGCTATATCTTCTGCAGCCTCTTCAGCCAAAACCTCTGCCATATCCTCTATGGCCACAATACCAAGAAACCTACCTTGCTCATCAACAACGGGAAGCCTATTTATGCTATATCGTAGCATTAACTTAGCTGCTTCCTCCCTATCAGCTAAAGGACCAATGGTAACATGGGGCTTAACAGCGATCTCCCCCAGTTTCCTATCGGGTCGCTCACGGAGCAGGGTATCAACAGTCACCATCCCAACCAATTTACCGTCATGACTCACAACTACAATGGTATCGCGGATGTCGTAGTCCCCACGCTTTAGGATAGCTAGAGCCTCCTCAACCCTCTCGTCTTCGTGTAAAACCGGGATACTCGTCGTCATTACACCGCCTACAGTTTCTGGAGGAAACTCCATGAGCCTACTAATACTCTCAACCAAGTTTCTGGGTAAAAGCCGTAATACTTGGCGACGCAATGCTTCGGGAAGTTTTTGGAGAACATCAACAGCCTCATCAGGACCTAGAGAACTAATCGCACGAACGAGGCTATTCAGGTCAAGTGTTGTGGCAATCTCATTGACAAGATCCTCATCAGCTATTGCAAGTATTCTTGCTAGTGTAGTAGGCGATAGTACCTTGTAGATCCTCTGACGGCGCTCCGGGTCGAGACGTAGGATCATATCATGGATATCCGGAGGGTCTAAGTGCATCTCTAATATGGAGGCAAGACCAGGACGATTATCAATGAACTCCGCTAATAGCTCAGCAGCTGCAGGGCCTAGAGGAGCTACACGTGCATCAACTATATCGGAGAGAAGCTCCTCTATTTCCTCGCCAGCTAGGGGAGAGTCTAGCACTAGGAGTAGGTGGGCGGTATTATCATCGACGTAGCCTAAGGTAGTTACAATGTTGACTCCACGGTGTGAGAGCCTTTCAATTATTTCTGTAAGAAGGCCTGGCCTGTCACTAGCCTTAGCATAAACTACCAGTCTCTCCAATACATCAAGCACCCTATCGTGGAGTTCTGAGTAAGGGACATCAACTATTCACTCATCCTGGGAGACCACCAGTACGGTCTCACTACCCTAAGCCTCTAGCATCCTAAGACTACTGTGGCTTGAACCCTAAATTAGGGCTTGGCCCTCCTCATCCAACACGCCTGGGCCTACTAGTTTGACGTGCAGACTAGACGTAATCTCCGTAGGCAATATAATGGTCGACATTGTGATAGAATATACCCGCGACTACGTTGTTGGCGGCAATACGTACTACACGGGCTTTACATGTTTTGGTGGAGGAGCAGCCAACGTAGCATACTATGCTTCACTCCTAGGTGCATCAACGGGACTACTAGGCAGTATAGGCGATGATGCTATGGGCAAAGCCATCCTAGAACATCTCAGTAGCGCCGGTATTGTATTCCTGGGACAAAGAGTCAACGACTCAACAGGTGTTGTAGTAGTCCTCGAACACGGCCATGAGCGCTCTTTTCTCGTACTACCAGGTGCTAATAGTAGGCTAAAGCCGGACTACGTCGAAAACACATTACGTTCATGTAGAGCTAGAGTCGTCTTTGTCCACGGATACGGGATTGGTGGTGGACAAGAAGAGGCTATAGCAACAGCAGTACGCGTTGCTAATGAAGAAGGAGCCATAGTTGTCTTCGATCCAGGAGCATATAACATCGTTAAGGAGAACCTAGGTTTCATCAAAGAAAGAATCCTACCCCACGTCCACGTACTTGTACCAAATGAGGCAGAAGCCAAAAGCCTAACAGGATCACATAGCCTTGAGGAAACTATTAGAGAGCTCAAACGTGCACCATGGAAGACCGTGTTGAAACTTGGCGCTAAAGGCTCAGTGGTTATTGAGGACAATACAACTTCCACTATAGAACCCTATAGGCCTAAACGCGTCGTTAGTACAACTGGTGCTGGTGACTCATTCGATGCAGCAATAGTCTATGGGCTTACACGTGGCTATAGCCTCGTTAAAGCAGCTCAAATAGGTAACAGGTTAGCAGCACACGTTGTGGAGTGCATGTGTCCTCAATGCCCCGACGCAGTACATAAAGCGACTAGTCGGGTATAATTTCGGGCGTAATTGCCCATGCTAGCTTCCATCCCTTCTCACTACGCTCTAAGCAAAATACACCACCATACCTAAATCTGATAATATCAGCCTCTTGGTTGCCAACAAGTAACAAACCAGCCAATTTAGCAAGATGTGGCAAATGCCCAACAATCATCAAGGTCCCACCTATGCCTCCAAGCTTCTCAGCCCACGGCCTAGGATCCGCCAATGGCTCTAGACCTTCAACTTCCTCAACACCATGGACAGGCTTAAGCTTTTCAGCAAGTATTTCAGCGGTTTGTTTAGCCCTAAGTTTAGTACTATGCACTATCCTTGTTGGCTTAAACCCTATCTTGGCTAGAAAGGATGCCACTCGTTCAACCTCTTGCCTACCCCGTTCACTTAGAGGCCTCCTTGGATCAACATCTTCACTAACGGCCTCACCATGTTGTACAAGACATACGAGCACCATAACAATCACCTACACAACAGCATGTACACCACAACAATACAGTAATGTGAGGGCTAGGAAAAAGTATTCCACATAATAAAACACGTATTAGATGGGGAAACAGTGGGCTTAAATACCTCTTACTAGCGTTTACCCCGCCCTTGGTGAAACCCTTGCGCCAATGGCGTTAGCCCGATTAAGAGCACCCCAAGTAGATGATGTAGTTCCAACCAAGTGGTACAATATACTACCGGATCTCCCTGAACCTCTTCCTCCCATGAAGAAACCTAATGGTGAACCAGTTAGACGAGAAGAGCTAGAGATTCTCTTTGCAAAAGAACTTGTCAGGCAAGAATTCTCCCAAGAACGTTTCATAAAGATACCAAGCGAGCTCATAGAAACCTATCTAGAGCTAGGGAGACCCACACCATTACTACGTGCAAGAAGGCTAGAGGAGAAGCTTAACACACCAGCAAGGATATACTACAAGTACGAAGGTGTACTACCCACTGGTAGTCATAAAGTCAATACAGCGACAGCACAGGCATACTACAACATGATTGAAGGTGTTGAAAGACTAACTACCGAGACTGGTGCTGGCCAATGGGGCTCAGCATTATCTCTTGGAGCAGCACTCTTTAGCCTAAAACTCCGAGTCTACATGGTCCGTGTCAGCTATGAACAAAAACCATACCGGCGCATACTGATGCAGCTTTACGGTGCAGAGGTCGTTCCTAGTCCAAGCCCATATACCAAGGTAGGTAGATCCATACTCGAAAAGGATCCGGACAACCCAGGCAGTCTTGGAATAGCAATAAGTGAGGCAATAGAAGATGCCGTGACAAGCCCCAACACTAAGTATAGTCTAGGCTCAGTACTTAATCACGTGCTACTACACCAAACAGTAATAGGACTAGAAGCAAGGAAACAGTTAGAACTCATTGGCGAAGAGGAGCCAGACTATGTTATCGGGTGTGTTGGTGGTGGTAGCAACTTCGCTGGATTAGCATACCCGTTCATACACGATAGGCTAAGAGGGAAATCTGAGACAAAGTTTATAGCAGTAGAGCCAAAAGCAGCACCCTCCATGACTAGAGGTGAATACCGCTACGATTACGGTGATACTGCTCAGTTAACACCACTGCTCAAAATGCATACAATAGGTCACCGCTACATACCGCCACCAATACATGCTGGAGGACTACGTTACCATGGAGTAGCACCTACACTAAGCATACTCGTAAACCATGGGATCGTCGAGCCCGTCGCTTATCACCAAACAGAGGTATTCCGGGCAGCCCAGCTCTTTGCACAAACAGAAGGTATACCCCCAGCACCCGAAAGTGCACATGCAGTCAAAGCCGCCATAGACATAGCACTAGAGGCAAAGAAAGGGAACAATCCAGTAGTGATATTGTTCAACCTAAGTGGCCATGGTCTACTGGATCTCAAGGGCTACCAAGACTACCTTGAAGACAAGCTCATCGACGCTGAACCAGAAAAAATAGACCTATCATACCTGCCAAGAATAGAGTAAGAGGTATCAACTTCTACACTAGGTGAAGTTATACCAGCTAATAGCCAACACCTGCTAGTAATGGATCTTTCCCTAACCCCGTTTTCCTGGTGAATGATTGTGTCACCAGACTTTTATCCACGCAAAAACGTGCTGATACCGAGGGTTCTACATGGCTGCCACCCTAGCACGCGTATTCTATGGTAGAGGAGGTATTGTTGCTAGTGAACATCCTTTAGCATCCTATGCTGGCTATCAAGTGCTTAGCAGAGAAGGTACCGCCGCTGATGCAGCTGTTGCTGTAAGCCTCACCTTAGCTGTTACTCTACCACATCTAGGTGGAATTGGTGGTGATTTCTTCGCACTCATAAGGCTCCCAGACGACGATGTACTATTCATTGATGGCTCTGGTCCTGCGCCTCAAAGGCTAACACGTGAGCTCATGGTCGAGAAAGGCTACAAGACAATGCCCGAAAGAGGCCCATTAACAATCAATGTTCCTGGAATGGTTGATGGACTCTACATCCTATGGCGAAGACACGGCACTTTTGAGTGGAAGGAACTAGTGAAGACTGCTATTGAGGCGGCAAAG
>JALTZQ010000180.1 GCA_027046105.1 Pyrodictiaceae archaeon | reverse complement strand
ACTTAATATCGAGGGATGTAGTCAGTGAAGCCGTCAAGATAACAACGCAACTAGTAGAGCAAGGACTTTCGGGGCTAGTATTTGTATCCAAACATCTTGGTAAGCAAGTAGCTAAACAAGTCACGGCGAATCTTCAATCTATTGGTGTAAAAGCAGCAACGGCGTTAGCCGGAACAAAAATACTCGATCGATTTGCAGAAGGAGAGCTTGATGTACTTGTTGGTGTGGCAAGCTATTATGGTGTTATAGTGCGTGGCCTCGACATGCCTCAACGAGTACACTTTACCGTATTCGTGGGTGTACCTACACAAAAGCTTCACCTTGAGAAAGCACTTCTATCACCCTACCGTTTAGTAAAAATAGCTAGTTTACTCGGCATGAATGGTATAGATGATGTGATAAAGAGCGTATCAAGGCTTTCACAATCTGAGGTGATGATCTTACGTATTGCTATGGAGAAAGGCGAAATTCTTGAAGGCCGATTAGGCCAATTACAACAAATACTTGAAGCACTACGTAGGAAAACCATTAAGGTGGTATCTGCTATGTTAAGCGGAGCTGAAAAAATAGTTCTCGGCACAAGCATGATCATACGTGAGAAGGACTCTCTCTATATGCTGCTACCGGACGCAGCTACATATGTTCAAGCAAGTGGAAGAGCAAGTAGGATGTATGGCTCGTCAATGACACATGGATTAAGTATAGTAGTAGAGAAGTATAGTGAATTGATAGAGATACTTGCAAATAAGCTCAAATTATTCTTAGAAGAAACGTCTTTCGTTCCACTAACACCGGAGGTAATAAAGGAGGAAGCCAAACGTGTCACTGAGAGTCGTAGACTTGGCGGTAGAGAGGTTAAGATCGAGACTTCGCTAATAATAGTTGAATCACCTACAAAGGCTAGAACTATCGCTCGTTTCTTTGGCAAACCCGTACGCAGACGTGTTGGGGAAGTGATAGTTTACGAGACTACATTTTATAATCCAGTTTCTGGGAAAATACATGTAGCGTCAATTGCTGCAACACGTGGCCACATATATGATTTAACAATAGATGATAAGGGAGTATATGGTGTTGAGTTGAACCAAGAATTTATTGCCCCTCATTATGCTCCAATAAAGCAGTGTGCGTCATGTGGTACACAATTTTCTTCAAGCAAGGATGTGTGCCCCAAGTGCGGCTCCATGAATGTAGTATCAAGGCAAAGTGTCATTGATGCGCTAAGGAGACTAGCAATGGAGGTAGAAAAGATATACATTGCCACAGATCCTGATATCGAGGGCGAGAAAATAGCATACGATATTATGCTTCTCCTTAAACCGTATGCACCTAAAATTAAGAGAATAGAACTACATGAAATAACTCGTAATGAGCTATTTAACGCTCTAGCACGACCCCGCGAAGTATCAAGACGTGTTGCTCAAGCACAAGTTGTAAGACGGGTAGAGGATCGATGGATAGGTTTTGGGCTCAGCAAGATCCTTTGGTCAACATTCTCTAGACACTGGCTAGGTGCAGGTCGTGTTCAAACACCAGTTCTTGGCTGGATTATTGAAAGGTATCGTGAGTGGAGAGAAAACCTAGGCTATAACGTATACATATTGCTTCCACATGGGCTAAGGCTTCGCGTACATGTAAATAATAGGGACGAAGCAGAACAAATAGCAGCAAAGGCCATTGAAGGCTTGAGGGTTATGGATATAGAGAGTAGGGTTGAGGAAATAAATCCTCCCCCTCCCTATACTACGGAGTCGCTGATTTACGATGCGTCGAGAATTCTAGGCTATACTAGCGAAAAAACAATGAGGATAGCACAAGAGCTATTCGAGAACGGACTTATAACATACCATCGTACCGATTCAGTGCATGTATCATCAACGGGTATAAATGTTGCACGAAAGTATCTTGAATCAAAGGGCTTAGAAAACGACCTTGTACCACGTAGCTGGGGTGAAAGAGGCCATCACGAAGCGATAAGGCCAACGATGCCTATTGATGCTGGTGAGCTAAGGAAGAGGGTTGCATCTGGTGAACTAAGAATATCATCAAGATTTCGTGAAAGTCATTATAGACTCTACGACCTCATTTTCAGAAGGTTCATTGCTAGCCAAATGAAAGCGGCAAGAATACTTCGCAGCCACATTGTCTTTGGTATTGGAACATTAGCAACAATAAATACAGCAATATTTACACATAAACTTATTGAAGGCTTTACGAGATACTATATGCCAGGGGTATTTATTGAAGGTTATAGAAGTTTGAAACCAGGCGACATAGTAATGCCCGAGAAAGTGGTTATACGGCGTGGCTCTAAGGTGAGATTATACACCCATGGCGATGTGGTATTACTGATGCGTCAAAAGGGTATTGGAAGACCTAGTACATTCTCAAGGACGATAAGAGTGCTTGCTACACATGGATACGTTATTGAGAGCAAGTATAGGAAGTACTTAATACCAACAAAGCTTGGACGCGAGGTTTACGAGTTTCTTACAAGTAGGTATGCTGACCTAGTCTCTGAACAACGGACACGTCAGTTGTATGATAAATTAGCTAGAATTGAGCGAGGCGAGGTAGATGCAGAGCTCGTAATAATGGAACTATATGACGAATTGTCTAGTATACTAAAGTCAGAGCAAGAGGGAAGAGAAGCAACTAAAGCGACCGTTTCACTTTAATTTCGATAACTGGCACGAGTCTTCTTCCTCTTTCAAAACTGTCAATGGTGACTGATACCAATTCTACGGAGTCACCAAGCCTACTACGAAGTGCATTATAGACCTCAACCGCTTTACTTACATTTCCTCCTTGACCACGTATAATTATTTCCTCATGTCCTTCATTGAAGAGTAGTATGGCAGATAATACATAGTCACTTATACTCTTCTTCCCAATGACAATAACGTTAGCCTCCGACACTGTCCACACCGCTGGAGCACACCATAAACGAGACATCTTAATATAGGTATTTTCTTATGATACCATACAAGCTATCATAATAAGCGGTTAATGGTCTTCTTAAAACATTCATGCGCAGACTCGTAAATAAGTACAGGATCATCTGTTCTCACGAGAAAGCTACATAAACTAGGAGGAACTTGTGAGGGGAGAGGTGGTATCAGGGCCTTCTTACAGAATTTCATGAGTAAACCTTCCCTTCTCTGCTCTAGTATCGTGTAGCCTTTACTACAGTCAAACAATGCCAGTATGCGCTTACTATGTATTTCGTATCGTATCATCTCTTTTTTCAATTTTTCCAAACTAATTCTTCTATGGCTTGTAGACTTTACTTCAAATGTTCCGGAATCAATATATTTGTCTATGATTATTTTCAAAAAGGGTAAAGCTGCTGGACCTGCTCTTAAGACAATTCTCCTAGTGTCTTCAACGTAATCCACAAGTTCTATGTTAGGACTAGACCTTAGAATTGAGAGTAGCATTGCCATCGATGCTGAATCTTTTACGTGTAGATAAAACGTGACAAAAGCGTAAAGTCGGGCTTGTTTATAGCCTCTTATATTTGTGCTCTCCTCAGCTGGGGATAACATCTTCATCTCGCCCTCAGAAGCGAAAGCATCATCATAAGAATTCATCCATGTACTGAAACGGTATTTTGGGCTCGGTAACACGGACCTTCAGCATTGTTCCACCTAAGTTATCTCCGTGGCGGTCCTCATAGCCTCTAGGGTTGAAAGATGTAGCTGTAGGTTTTATAGTATATCGGCTTGTTGAAGCTTCTGTAAGACGGCAATGGCATTAAGCACTATGTATGGTATTATTCTCTTTGGTACATAGTTATATTTAGGTGATTTCCCATCATAATAACTGGTTAAAGGTGTTACTTTTACTTCATAGATTTCATCGAATGGTATTTTCTCGAGGAGGGTCTCGGGTCTCTCTACAAGATCCCTTGGTGTAACAGTGACGTGTATCAATCCCCCGTTTTTACCTTTTACAAGAACAAGGTAAAGACCATCGTCGCTTTGTGGTCTAAAGGAGTCAGCAAACTCTTCCGATTCTACAACATCTCTAGCATCGTCTATGAGAGCCCATCTTTCCTCGCCTGTATCAATATCTATGAAACTAAAGACACGTATTCTTGATTCTGGCTTTCTCATTTCGCGAAGCTTCGATTCCACAATATTCGTGGGTGCAGCTATTGCTTCTGCTAGCTCTTCAACGGTAAAGGCCATGCCATGTAATGTCTCTGCTATAAGATCCTCTATACCGTAAGACCATAGTCTCTCCATAGGCTCATGAAGTAGTTGTATGGCATAGGGATTTGACCCTCCTGGATTGACTAGCAATCTTATTGAGCCATTCTGTATCCCCTCTATCACCTTCCATGCTCCTTCAATATCAAAGTACTCAAGGATAGTTTGTCTAATGACCTCTTTATAAGCTATTTCGTCATCCATACTTATTCTTCTCGTTATCCCAAATGAGAATTGAATTTGTCTTGCAATTTCCATGAAGTAGGGTGTGCGTGGAACTATGAGACGTATAATATCTTCAAATTCAGCTTTATCCATGGTTTTGAGCCACGAAATGAATTGGGATGGTGATGTGTCTCCTATACTGAACCCATAATAACTAATACGAGTATAGCCTTCTGGATTCTTTGCTAGAGATAGGAGGGCTAGTGTTCTAGAAACACGTTCGTCCATTAGCATTAGTATAATTGTTTCATTTGCTATACGATCTATGATTACATGCTTAGTTGATAATGGTGGTACGCGATAACGCTTAACATGTTCAACATAGTCGTGAAGAGCTTTCTTTGCGTCGCTTGTGAGTTTTACATTAGACGGCAATGTATCTAGTCCTCCATTGTGAAGATTTCTCACTATTCTTTCCATTTCTCGTATCACGAGGCTAGATATTGTTGGTCCATGGCCACGCCATACAGGTATCGTTGTTGTTGTTTCAAGAGCCTCGGTTACTACAACTTTTTGGTTAAGTTCATCAATTGATATAACTTGCCAGTTTCTCCCACCAAGTCTTATTACACTTCCCGGCCTAAGTGCTCTATAAACATATTCTGTATCAAGTTCACCTACTATTTGTCCATCAATTGTTCGTACAGTAAAAGTCTCTCTCTCACCTATCAGTGTAAAGAATTCTGCAAATGATTTAACCCACCATACTCCTTTCTCAATGTCACTGTTAAACCGCCATATCTTATAGAATGTTGATGAAGCCTTTACTTTATTATTAACTACTCTTATGAGGCGTGTCTTTACCAGGAAGTCTATCAACATGTTAAACTCGGTACGTGTAAGGTTCTTGTAATAGAGTGTTGATGTCATAAACTTCATCAATACTGTAATTCCCTGAAAGAGCCATTCCGGTAATAGCTCTTGCTGCAACATCCAACGGTTTATCAGGAATTGTTGGTTTCTCGACTAGGCCCTTTTCAGCTAGTGAAGCTTCTGCAATGGCCTCGATCAACTCTATTTTGTCTGTTGCTATTATTACACCGAAGGGATTCTCTTCAATTGTATGTCCACTACGCCCTATCCTCTGAAGAAGGGAGAACACTGTACCAGTAGGTCTGAAGAGTATGACCTTACGTACACTGCCTAAGTCTATACCAAGTTCTAGAGTCTTTGTACATATTATGGCATCTATGCGTCCCTCCCGTGCAGCTTGCTCTATTTTCTCTTTTTCCGAACCGGATATTGATGCGTGATGGACAGCTATATTGCTATATCCAAGTTTTTCCAGTGCCTCATGGAGTCTTTCAGCAACATAACGTGAATTTACAAAGACTAATGTCAAAGGCTCTATGTGTGCAGCAAGTTTTCTTGCTGCATTGTGCCAAAACTGTGATGTAGAGGATTCGGTATAGTCCACTATAATGTATGGCTTCTTTCGTGTAGAGGATTCAATTACTGTTAGAGGACGTTTCGAACTACCGACAAATGCCATACCGGCAAGTTTTGGGTCACCTATCGTGGCTGATAATAAAATTAGTTGGAAGTCGCCCGCTATTCTCCTTAGCCTCTCTAGTAGTATTGATAATTGTACGCCGCGTTTCGTACTAATTATTTCATGTACTTCATCAACAATAACCCATCTAAGATTTCGATAATTCTCTCTAAACCTTGTAGCCCAGTCAAGATCTATTTCAAGGCTTTCTGGTGTCGTTACAACTATATGGGGTACTTTGCGTAGTCTCCTTGCCCTCTCAGCTTGTGGTACATCGCCATGTTTCCTAGAGACGATAAAGCCAAGTTTATCAGCCCACCACTTAAGCCGTACGTAGATGTCATTGATTAATGCGCGCAGTGGCGTTATATATAGTAATGCTACTGGTGAAGGCCTTTCCTCAATCATCTTACTAAATATTGGAAGTAGTGCTGCCTCGGTTTTACCCATACCCGTAGGAGCAACAATGACTACATTGTATCCAGAAAGGATTGCTGGAATGGCTTTTTCTTGAATATCAGTTAACTTTTTCCATCCAAGCTCTGTAATTAGTCTTTGTACATTCACGTGGAGCATATTGTGTGCTTCGGCTTGAGCCATGCCTGCATCATCTCCTTTACTTGTGAAACTGTTGGCTCAATGATTCTGTAGTATTTGCGAGGCTCGTTACACCTACCCTAATAGTATTGTTCCCGAACACGAGGCAGGCCTTTATTTAGTGTAGGTTGCCTAGTGGAAGCTAGGTGGTCCGAAAACCTAGAACAATGGTATTATCGGAGGGTATTGAGGCGTGAAAAGACAACGGTATGAGTGTATTGTGTGTGGCCGTGTCTTCCCGCAAGGTCAAGGAGTCGTCATAGTAAGATCTGGCCTCGTGCTCACGTTCCATAGTAAAGCTTGTCTTACAAAATTCTTCAAGTTATTTGTTGAGAGAATTGATGAGAAGGAGTTTAGGAAGGCTGCTAGGGAGGTAATAAAGGAATACGAAAAACTCAGGAGAACGAAGCTAAAGCCAAAGGAAATCTAGCTCCGGTATCATTAACACACTCTATGTGGAGACTTCCCCTTTCTGGCGAAGGATCTTTACAAACTTATCTATTTCAAGTTCGCGTACCAGTTCGTTTGCTTTACGTATGGCTTCGTCCATACTATGTGCGCCTACATTGAGCACTATATTTGTGCCTTTTATTCTTAACCTAAAACGCTTCTCACCAAGAACCTCGTACTCTTCAATATACTCAAATTCAAACTCGCTCATTATACCTCAACCCTACTACTAGAAGTTACATAGGGAGGGGTGAATTTACAGACTCTGGGCACAGGTTTAGACCCAAGTTAAAACAGGGGATAGTCCTTGTACTTATCACTAGAAAAAATCAAGAATGGTCTCCTTAAGATTCTTTGTGAGAACTCTGAAGGGCTTAAGTCAGATGAGATACTTGAGCGTCTTGATAGCATGTATGGTACAAGGGTTAATCGGTTCCTCTTTAGGCGTTTATTAGGCGAACTTGTTAGATTTGGTATTATTGAGAGGAGACCCTGCCATGGTAGAAGGGGCCACCTTTTTACCATTAAGGATAGACAATATTGCATTAGTGAGAAAGGTTCTTGAAGAAATCAATGAGATTATTAAGCAAATAGATAGGAGACTTTTCAATTTTGAGGAGAATATTCGTGAAGGAATTCTAGAGGATAGATATCGAGAATTAACTAGCAAGCTCCGTCTACTGATGGATATGGGCTTCATCAATATAAGGCCTGCATGGGAGAGAGCATCACTGCTTATGCAGTATGCTCATGCTCTAAGGGTTAGGCTGGAGAATCGAACGGTTACCCAATCAATGCTTGTTAAAGAATACAGGGATTTCAAGCGTCATACGATGTTTATTTTGCAAGTGATAAAGGAACTAGAGGCTATAGTGGAGAGCGTTGCCAATACTTCTCAAAATAAGGTTTAAGTAGTTTATAAGTCTCCTTCACGTCTTGGGGTATGACTTTTACACCAGCAATAACTGGCATGAAATTTGTATCGCCGTTCCATCGTGGCACGACATGTATATGTACATGCTCTTCTATTCCTGCACCCGCTATACGGCCAATATTGACACCTATGTTAAAGCCATGTGGTGCTAGAGCTTCTCTTAGGGCCCTCAAAGCCGCCTTAACCATTATCATCATTTCTAGTAATTCATTGTCATCGAGCTCTTCGAGCGTAGAGACGTGTCTATAAGGAATAACCATTATATGGCCAGTGTTATAGGGGAATAGATTCATGATAGTGAAATTATATCTTCCACGAGCTAGTATTAGTGCTTCAGAATCATCTTTTTTTGGTGCTTCACAAAATATGCAGAAAGCTTTTTTAGATGGTTTACTTGCTGCATCTCTTATATACCGATAGCGCCATGGTGCATATATCACGGGGAACTTGCTAAGCATGGCATTGATGCCCCCAATATTCCTTGCACAAATAGTATTATTGGTTTATCGCCTACTATAAGAGCAAGTAAATATGAGACCCCGATGAGTGGTATGGCAGGTATACCATATGTTGCCCAAACTTTTTCTTGCCTACAACCTTTGCTTAACGCTTCTTTAACAATCCTTACGACATCAGCCGGGTCATCATAGATATTGAATGCAATGCTATAGTTGTTGCAGATGTTTAAAGGATACCACCATCCTGGGTTCGAAATAAATTTATCAATATTCATGGGAATTGCAATGAATGGGTACAAGTACTTATAAGGACGCTTAAGGTTAGAAAGATGTTTGTAGTTGAAAATGATGTTGTACGAGAGTAATATTATCGAATAAAACGCCAAAATAGCCACATAGTATACGAGAGTATTGAATAGGATAGGGAAAGCACACTCGTTAACTAATCCCAGGGGTCTCGAAAATGCTATTAAAGCAAAGTAAGCGAGATCTCCTTCACCCATAAAATGGTATCTCACTATTAGCGCTATTGATGATAGAATTAGTATGTTCAGAATCCACACATAGTCTGCATATATTCCCTTTAGTGTGCCTGCAAGATAGTCAGCTAAACCACCAAAAACCAACATAATGCATGTTATTGCAAACAATTTTAGAGGAACATCACGATATTTGACATCGTAGTATGATGCTATTATGAATCCCGCCAACAGTGTTAACTCCATGTACACAGGATTCACACCCGTCAGAGTTATCGAGGTAGCATACAACTATTATCATGGTGTAGTAAATATGCTAAACGAACATGTAATGGCTTGTCTCAAGAGATTACTGAAATCGATGAAATGTAGTTTAATCTCCACGCCCACACCAATTAAACTGCCCTATGAAACCCGCCGTCTTGATTTACTTATCTCTCTGTTCAGCAAAGGTGTTGGTAGTATTATATGTAATGACGTGGAGAAGAAGCTAGCTGTTTTTGTCGATGATCGTAGACTGAAACCGCTATGTTGCATATGTGTAGTTGATAGAGTGGATATCGTATTTGATGAACAATGGGTTTACGATAAGCTTAGTGGCTTACAGCTTCGGTTACGCAAACCAATTCTTTTATTGAATCAATGCACTTTATCCTTCATCTGGTCTGGGACGCGTTTTACTTTGACAATTGAGCTTATTCGTCAATGTGGTGATTGTCAGTGTTATTAGTATTAATTAGTTGGTCTTAATACTCCCTAATCCTCTGGATCAGCAATCCCATATTCTGAAATCACGAATACTGCTTCTCCCTCTGGCAAGTGTGGTGCATCAACAACTCTGGCTATTCTCTTATTTCCACGGCTCTTGCGTAGTTGCACTCTTACGCCTGGTGCATGATAGAGTACGTGACCTCCTACGGCCTGGGTGGGATCACCGTAAAAGACGTCGGGCCTTGCCATGACCTGGTTGGTTACGACAACTGCGACATCATATATTTCAGCTAGCTTAGAGAGTTGGTGAAGGTGTCGATTAAGCTTCTGTTGCCTTGCAGCCAAGTTTTCTCGTCCCGGATACTCAGCACGAAAGTGGCTTGTGACTGAGTCTACGACAACAAGCTTGATATTCTCTTTAGGCACTATATTGAATAGCTCATCTACTATAGCCATCTGGTGGTCGCTATTGATAGCTCTTATGTAAAGGATGTTTTCCATGACTTGATCTGGGTTAAGTCCCCACCTCTTTGACATAAATTCTATTCGTTCCCATCTAAAGGTGCCCTCAGTGTCTATGTATACTGCTTTTGCCGTTCTATCCTGGGTACTTAATCCACCCTTGTCTATTGGCAATTGGACGTTCACAGCTAGCTGATGGCATATTTGTGTTTTCCCTGTACCAAACTCGCCAAAGAATTCTGTTATAGTCTTCGTCTCAATACCACCACCAAGAAGATCATCAAGGCTCCGACTTCCTGTTGTTATCTTTTTCGTATTGAGGCGCTCTTTTTTAAGCTCAAGGGCTGTTTTAAACGTAATATTTAGTGCTTCTCTTGCTGCTTTGATTATTCGTTGTGCTGTTGGTAGTGGTATTCCAGCTGCAGCTGCAAGCTCATGTGGTGCAGCAACAGCTATAGCTTCAAGTGTACCATAACCAGCCTCTATTAGTTTATTGGCAGTCGATGGACCCACGCCTGGCAGGTCAGTTATCGTACGTATCTCTTTCTTAGAGCTTGGCATTAATTTTACCCCGGTCTAAGAGGCTGTGTAATAATACCTTTATATCTGCTGTTGGGGTTAACCGAAACTACTCCATTGCTTTTGGGCTGAGAGGGTTTGGATTTGAGGCTAGGTAAGGCATAGAAACCCTATCATGGCCTATCCCCTAGGGCTGGGATTAGTAGGGGAAGTGGATTGCGCACACTATTACTGCATGCACGTAGCTTTCGTTACAGCGTAATGTCAAAGGCTATCGATGAAGCAGAAGACATTGACGGTAAAGAGCGTGGAGTCTTCGAGAATGCATTAGTAGTTTTCGTAACTGTAGAAGACGTGGATGTAGCCAATATAGAGGATGTTGTTGAGCAAGCAGTAGAAGACATAGTTAATGTAGCCGAAAAAATACGTGCTGAAAGAGTCGTAATTTATCCATATGCGCATCTTTCTCAACGCCTTGCTCCACCAGTAGCAGCACGAAAAGTACTGGAACTGCTAGAAAGCCGCCTAGCCGAGCGATTAGGGGAAACCCGTGTCCATAGGGCTCCTTTTGGATGGTACAAAGAGTTTCAGATACACTGCTATGGTCATCCGCTTGCAGAATTATCCAGGACATATGTACCTAAAGTGTCTAAAAGTACGAGAATCGAGAAAAAATACCTAATCTTAACGCCGCAAGGGGAGGTGTATGAACCCGAAGAGTATCTAAGTAGAGCTGATGAAGATCTCGCTAGGATTATTGAGAAGGAAGCTCTCGGTAAAGAATTGGGTGAAGTAGAGAGTCTCGTAACCGCGTTTTGTCGAAAATTCGGATTTGAATGGGAA
>JALTZQ010000179.1 GCA_027046105.1 Pyrodictiaceae archaeon | reverse complement strand
TTGATAGCCTTAGCCGCGGACGAGATCCTCATGGACCCCAATGCTGTTCTAGGGCCTCTTGACCCACAAATAAGTGTAGGGCCTGGATCCACTGTGCCAGCACCTAGTGTGATAAAGGTAGCTAAGATGAAGGGTGAGAAAGCTAGTGATCAGACGCTAATACTAGCTGATGTAGCTGAGAAAGCCATAACTGAGATGCAGGAGATGATTATAGAGCTAGTCAAGGATAAGATTGGCGAGGATAAAGCCAAGGAACTAGCCAAGACGTTAACTGAAGGCAAATGGACACACGATTACCCAATAACTTTTGAGAAGGCTAAACAGCTCGGATTACCAGTTAAACCTGAGGTACCACCCGAGGTCTACGAGCTCATGGAGCTATATCCTCAAGCACACATGAATAGGCCGGGCGTCGAGTACATACCCTACCCAATTATACCACCACGTGGACCAGGCCCTGCTAGGGGCAGCGGGCAAGAAAGGGGATGACGTAAACCACCGATGCCGAGGCCTTCACAAACATCTAGGCCTATGGCGTGGCCCAGCGATACCGACCCAGCTAACCTCTTTTTACATCATCCTCCGTCATTGCACGTCTCTTTCTACCTAGCCTTCGCAGTATAGGTGTAGCCGATACTATAGATAATATCGTTGAACCATCATCTCCTAAGCCAGCAACTAGCCATAGTGGGAATAAACCTGTTAAACCACCACTAATAGCCACCATCTTAACCAGAGCTGCCGTCGTAAATGCTGCTTTTAGTGAAGCTGCGTGACGCCGACCCGCTTTGAATAGTGTTGGTAGATCCTCTATACCATTTTGAAGTACAGCGTCCGCAACACCTATCACAACATCTATGTCGCCAACAGCTATGCCTATGTCCGCCCCCGCTAATGCCTCAACATCATTAATACCATCCCCTACCATAGCTACTGGTGTTTGATGTTTCTCTCTAAGTTTTTGCACCAGCTTGAGCTTGTCTTCGGGCTTCATCTCGTAATAGTACTCTGTTATTCCTAGTCTACGCGCCACTTGTTCAACAGCTTCTTTCCTATCACCACTAGCAAGTACAATGTGAATCCCCATTGAGCGGAGCTCATCAATTACTTCTCGTGCCCTACCGGCAAGCTCTTCCTCTAGGCAGACAACACCAGCAAGACGGCCATCTACAGCTACGTATACAGAGCGTGACCCCTCACACGATAGTGCATGTGGGTTTTCTCCGGCGATTTCTAGGATGAATTCCTTAGAGCCAATGGCTACTGTCTTACCATCAACCTTTGCGACCACGCCACGACCTGGGTATTCACGTGCCTCACTTGGAGCACCAGCGCAATGCCTTGCTAGGGCTCGTGCAACTGGATGCCTACTTGCCTTCGCTGCTGCGCAAGCGTATTTGAGTACCATGTTTGGCTCGAAGCCATTAATGGGCTCGACGTTTCTAACTCTAAGCTCACCTAGGGTAACAGTACCTGTTTTGTCGAGTACTAGTACACGACACTTATGTAGTGCCTCAAGTACTGTGCCTCCACGAACCACTATTGAACGTGAAGTCAACGTAGCTATAGTGTACACTGTGGTAAAGGAGGATGCGATTATGAATGCACTTGGGCAGCCAGCCAACAGTACTGCAAGGCTACGGTAGGGGCCTGTCTGCAGATATAGGAGGGCGAATATAGCTAGGATGAAGGCTGTATACCATGGAGCCATTCTCTCTAGTAATCGCTGTATTCTTGTCTTCCTTTCAAGTACCTCCTCAGCTGTTTTAACAAGTATAGCTAGTAGAGAACTTCCGGGTTCACGAAGAGCACGGACAAAGACCATAGACTCGCTGACGTTTATTGATCCACTATCTACTGTTTCACCCGCACGAGCAAACCTTGGCTCATGTTCGCCAGTCACATACCTTGTATCAAGCACTGCGTCATTCAATAGTACACCATCAACTGGAACCACGTCGCCACGACGAACAGCAACCACGTCACCTCGACGGATCTCCTCTAGTGGCTTCTCAACGAGTCTACCGTTACTACGTATAAGTACTCGACTTGGTAAGAGGCCACGGAGATTCTTTATCCTTCTAACAGCTAAGCTCTCAACAAATACTTCACTTGTCTCAGCTATCGAGTATAGTATGTATATTATGCCCACCTCAAACGGTATGCCAGTATAGAAGCCCACATAGCCTACAATAGCCATTAATAAATCCACAGTAAACACTCTATGAGCAAGCTTGTAGAGGAATCTTATGGTGAGGATTATGGCCATAACTAGCACAATGTACGATGCCAACTCGATACCCATGTAGCCCATGATAGCTGCTGTTAATGCTGCAATACCGAATAATGCCCAAAATATTAGTGCTTCTTTGCCATGTTCATGCTCAGTCATGGTTTACACCAAATGTACCTCTAGGAGTACAAAGACTACGCTCTGATATAATA
>JALTZQ010000178.1 GCA_027046105.1 Pyrodictiaceae archaeon | reverse complement strand
AGGCTAAATAGGTCGAAGATTAAACTATTCTTGGAGATAATATTGCTTGAGGAACTACTTTTAAAGTCTGTCCCTACATTTGCAAGCCTGATTAAGAAAAGAATAGAGATTTACGGAGAAGACTTTCTTTACCTATCTCAGGAATCACTAATAACCTTTCTTTACGTACATTCTTTAGTAAATAAGAGCTCCGAGCTTGTCAATAAAATATTTCTAGATTATCCTTTTGTAAAACAAGCTGGTTCTAGAGGTAAATTTGACATATACGTGGATGTAGACCCCGGATACTATATAGAAGTTAAATATATTAGACCTATTCCCTCGGGAATAAATCTTCCATTACCACAACATAGAGGGTCACTAATCAATGACATGATAAGACTTGCATATAAAACACCGGCTGAGACCAATAAGTACCTACTCCTTGTAGCCAGCAGAGAGTTCATTACTCATATATCAAACAAGCCAGGTTTTCCCCTCCAAGAGAAGCCTTGGCATGGAAAAATAAGGGATCTTATCGTTACGGCTACTGAAGAGAACAAAATATCCAAGGAAAATAAAGTATACCTAGATCATGAGGTAGAATTGCGGCTTCTAAAACACGAAATGTTACACTGGCTTCACATAGTATTATGGAAGATAACCGCCTCATAGCAACATCTTTTCATTAGATGCCTCATAACATACGTTCTTTCGATTCCTTTCTCCAGTAAGGAAGCCTTAATATCATCCTTCAGCTCATTACCTTTGGAACTCAGACTAAATATGCTTTCTTAGCTCATTCTCTTAATGTCTAGAAACCGATGTGTTTTATTACCTCTGCAAAACAGATTCATTGACGGTTTCTTCTAGTAAGTCCTGTGTATTTCCCCACTTTATCCGGCATGGTTTCCCAGGAGATTCCGTTATGGAATCCCTGTTTAGGGATACTTTTTATACCCGGATTAATTACTCTCGCCATCACCGAGTGATGTGGAAATCGAATACCTTGACGGAATCTACTAGGAAGGCCTCCGGCTTCCCGACAGTCTCCGCAAAGGCTTTCCGGCGGATTCCATGCTGGAATCTTGGTAGATTATTTCAAATCATCTGTCCATCAACGCCTACGCCTATAAGGCGTGGAATCCCCGTGGGTCGGCGGACGTGGTTCTTATCGTTCTGTGTAGGTATGGATTTTTACTTGGCTCTGCTGTCGCGTGTTTTAAGCTTCCGTGTCGCCTAGTTCATAACGCTTTACGTTCAAGTTCCGCATAGTATTTATACTTTTCAATCCATTGCTTTTTCACTGCGCGGTAGTCTGAGTTCTTTGCCGCGTACTTAAAATCACTAATAATGTATAGCGTTATTGCCTCATCCCAGTCAACCTCTCTTGGAATACTCTCCCCGTCTAAGACAACCTTGGCCCATACACTTGCGAACGATTTAACAGTAGCATACCAGAAGCTTAGCTGAGAGAGCCAAAAGCCTAGGCTCCACCTAATATCGCCGAACATGTGGTGCTTCCTCTTCTCACGAGGCTTCCTGAGGTATTTGAGGAACTTCTTCCTCCTCTCATACATGTATCTAAGCGTCGACCCCTCGGGTAGGTATCTCCAGAAAACCCTTCTCTTCAGCCCGCAAGCCCCTACAACATAATCCGCAAAATCATTGTAGAAGACATCCGCGTAAGATACCTTGAAACTGTTATGGTGAGCACGGTAAACAATCTCCATAAACAAGTCGTCGTAAAACCTTGCAACCCTATCAAGAAGCTCCTCCATCAATTTTCCGTCAGCAATGTTTCTTAAAAACCATTCCGGGTGCTTTAACGCTGGTGGCCCCATCTCAATCACCCCCTATAAAACATGAGTAAAAGGATATCTCAAAATTCCCGCATAGCTTATGATGATATCATAAAAACATTTCTATTAGCATATACCTCACGGAACCCTTCTGTTTCTTCTAGTTCTTTTAATACAGTCAAGCTTACTTGCTTAGTATCCGTGCTCACTAGTACAGTCCGCTTCTGTACCGTTTAGATACCTACACAACACTTTATGGTCGCCTGAAAAGTCCTTTAGAGATGCAAGGATATCTATTGGTACTAGGTACTTGTTTCCCTGATACTGTTTCTCATAGACGCCTCCTATGTACCAAGGGTCTACAATATACCATGAGCCATTAACGTATACCTCAGCCCAGGTATGGTCAATATCATTGAAGTGAGCTACCCTAACACTATAGCCTAACCTATGCAACAAGTATGCGGTAACAACAGCATGCTCCCCACACGAGCCCCAGCCCTGCCATAAAATCACATGTGCCTGGGTAAAGCTAAGCATGCCCAGAAACCAGTAGTCAATAGGGGAGAGCATGTTATCAATTTCTAGAGCAGACATCGGGTTATTATATGACCAGCCAAGCCTAGTATCAATGTACTGTGTAATCCTCTCAGTGGTACAAGTAACGT
>JALTZQ010000177.1 GCA_027046105.1 Pyrodictiaceae archaeon | reverse complement strand
ACTTCACTGGGTATAGTGACTACTACAAACCCCGTGAGCTTAGGTATCAGCTGGGTTATAGTTAGCACCTCATCTCCCGTCCCCGGGGGCAGGTCTATAAAGAGGTAGTCTAGGTCGCCCCAGTTAGTGTAGGCCAGCAGCTCCCTGATAGCGCCAGTCTTTATAGCACCCCTCCATATCAGCGGCACCTCGTCCATGGGGAGTAGGAGGCCTACTGAGACTACCTTAATGCCTGGGGGCACCTCAGCAGGCTCCATAGACCCGTCCATTCTAGCTCTTAAACCTAGGCCTGTGGGGAGTCCCACCATCTTGTGTATACTCGGCCCGCTAATGTCTGCATCGAAGATTCCAACTTTTCTACCCTTAAGAGCCACGGCTGCAGCTAAAGAAGCGGTAACGAAGGACTTGCCCACGCCGCCCTTAGTGCTTATGACCGCTATCTTATACCGTATCCTAGACATGTTCCTGACTATCTTCATTTGTTGCTCTTGTATAGTTTTCATCCTCTCGGCTATAGCCTTATACTCGCTCTTGGAGAGTCTGAAGCCTCCAGACGGCGAGGATGAAGCCAACTCCCCCCTACACCCGAGTTAGTGGTAAAGGAGCCCGGAAGATTTATATGAGAGTCCTAGGCCTTCCTCCATGATGCAAGGGCTTCTAGGAACTCCAGCTTAGTCAATACACCAACGACCTTGCCTCTCCGTGTAACAGGGAGTACTCCAACCCTCTCCCTAACCATTATTTCCGCGGCCTCGGATGCATCTACATCAGACTCAATAGTGATTGGATTGGGGGTCATGACGTCTTCGGCTATAGCGGCCATATAGACTCCCGGCAGACTTGCGGGAGCCCTATAAACTGAGGCTCTAGAAGCTCTAGCGACTCTTCTCAACCCTCCCCCCATCTTAGCTATCATAAGCATGACGTCGCTCTTGGAGATAACTCCTACAAGCCTCTCACCATCAAAAACCAACACTTTGCCGGAGGCGTCTAAGTCTATGACCTTAGCCACATAGAATATACTATGCCCCCTATCAACCTTCACGAAGCTCTCTCTCATTATACTAGAAACCCTGAGGACGCCAGAGAACCTATCACTAAAGGCCTTAACCAGGCTAGAGCGGGTCACGAGCCCCTCAAGCCTACCAGTCTCACCGTCAACTACCGGCATTGCGGGGAGGCCGTAGCGTAGCATTAGTGAGGCTGCAGCCTTCACAGTCCTCATGGGGGTCAGGGTTGCCGGTAGGGGGGTCATAGCCTCGCCCACCTTAACCTCGCTTATCTTCCTTGAGAGGAACTTGTGGGCTAGAGCTCTAACCATACTCTCCAGGGTTATTAAGCCTACAGGCCTATCCTCCTCATCTACCACCACGAGCTTGGAGATCCCTTTTGATAACATGGTATTCCTAGCGCTTTCCAGTGTATCCTCAGGGGTCACAGTGTAGATACTCCTCTTCATGTAACTAGATACTCGGGGGTACAAGGCTATTCCTCTCCTACAGCCGCGGCCACCAACACATCCCTTTCAGTTATTATGCCCAGAGCCTCTCCACCCTCGCTAACTATAAGGCTATCAACCCCCTTCTCCATCATCTTTTTCGCGGCGTCCGCTACACTAAGCTTAGGGTGGATTGTGTAGAACTCAGGGGTCATCACGTAGTACACGGGTGTTGATAGAGCCTCCTCTATCTTACCCTCATTTATGAACTTGAAAGCTTCATGGCTTCCGAAGAAGGCTACTATATCCTTTGCCGTGACAACGCCTTTAATCTCCCCCCTGTCATCGATTACAGGGAGCCTCCGGAAGCCATGGGTTACCATAAGCTTGGCAGCATCCTTTATAGTCGATTCCGCGTGCACAGTAATAATAGTAGGAGTCATGTAATCCTCTACCCTCTTGTCAAAGGGAAGGGGTTCAAGGCTTCTAACAACGTCTCTCTCAGTTATGACGCCATAAACGCTGCCATCCTCGTATAGTACGGGTAAGAAGCCTACTCCCTCCCTCACCATAACCTCCACCACCTCCTGTATAGTCACTGTGACATCAACGGTTATCGGAGACGGGTTCATTATGGATTGTATAGGCTCCCTCCTAAGAGCACTATATATACTCCCCCCATGCCTATTAACGACTATGTTGTAGTAGGGACCCCCGCCAAGGTAGTTAACTAAGTCAGTAGCCAGCACTATACCCTCAAGCCTATACTTAGCATCAGCTACTAATAGCCCCCTAACCTTCCTCCCCGCTATAACCTCCACGGCCTCCATAATAGGAGCACTCCTAGCTATGGTTATTGGGGGCTTAGAAGCTATAGTCTTAGCATCGCCCTCCCTCCTCCTAAGCCTCTGACTCCAATTAGGGCTGCCATCCGCCCTAAGCCACCTAATCCCTTCAGGCCTGGATCTAGGCCTTACAGGCCCCCTATGACCACCCCTAACCCTCGGCCCTCCGCCTA